>JALOQC010000459.1 GCA_025453555.1 Myxococcota bacterium
ACCTCTTTGACGCCGCGATGAAGCAGCCGCGCGCGTCGGTAGTAGCCGAGCCCGCTCCACGCGCCGAGCACCTCGTCCTCGCTCGCGTCGGCGAGCGCGTTCGGAGTCGGGAAGCGCTCGAGGAAACGTGTCCAGTACGGGATCACGGTGTCGACGCGCGTCTGCTGGAGCATGATCTCGCTCACCCAGATCGCGTAGGGGTCGCGGCTCTTGCGCCACGGCAGATCGCGCTTGTGGGCGTCGTACCAAACGAGCAGCGCGTCGCGGATCGTCATGCGCGGCGGACCGTGGTGCGGCGTGGTGCACGCGGCAAGCGTGTCGCTTCGCTCGAGAAGGCCTCAGGTCGCAGCGCACTCGGACCGACGCTCACTCACTGCCCTCACTCACCCGGGCGCGGTTGCGCGAGCACTTCGTCGAGCACGTCGTTCAGCTCGTCCTCGCGCAGCTCGCCCACGTAGCTCCAGGCGACGCGGCCCGCGCGGTCGATCACCACCGTGGTCGGCAACATCTCGACCCGATACGACTGCGCGATCTCCTGCGTCGCGAGGGCTTGCGGGTACGTCATCCCGAGGCGGTTCGCGAAGGGGATCGAACGCGCGTCCATCGCGAGGCCGACGAGGCGCGCGCCGCCTTCGCGCTGCAATCGATCGTGAGCGCGGGCGAGCACGGGGGCCTCCGCGCGGCAGGGCGGGCACCACGAGGCCCAGAAGTTCAGGACCACCACGTCGCCACGAGACGCCGCGAGATCGAGCTCACCGCCACCGCGGAGCGCGACCTGGAAAGTCGGTGCGGGCTCACCTTCGGGCATCGCGCGGCGCGAGCCGAAGGTGCCGAGCAGGAAGACGACGCCCGCGCCGACGAGCGCCCACGGGAGCAGCGCGCGGATCCAGGCGCGTGGGCCAGAGGAAGTGCGCGAGGTCGACGACGCACTCGAAGCCGACGACGTCGAGGAAGTCGAGCTCGACGAGTCCGACGCGGAGGAGGACGAAGGGGCACGAGAGGATTCGGACGAGTCGGGCACGCTGAGGTTCCGTACGAGTCGAGGAGGCCGTCGTTACCGAAGGCGTTCTGGCGGGAGGCTCCGCCGTAGCGCAGGGGTCTTCTCGAAAGATCCCCGAAGCAAGCGTTTCCGGAGTGACCGCAGAACGGGAGCGAGTCGAGCGCGACCACTCCACGATCGTCCCGACGAGCCCTCGGGTGTAGCATGCGCTCGCAGGGACCGAACGTCGGTTGCCGCGGAGGGCACCGAAGGGCTATGCCCCTGCGCGGCGGGCGGCTCTCGGAGCCGAACCGCACGGAGGATCGAGTGCGACACCCCCACCGAACGAGCCTCGCGACTTCCTTCGCGCTCGCCCTGCTCGGGACGCTGGCCCTCGGTGCGATGCGCGCTCCGAGCGCGATGGCGCAGAGCGAGCGAGAGCAGCTCCAGCAGGCGCGCGAGGCGATGGAGCGTGGCCAAGAGGCTTACCTCGCCGAGCGTTGGGACGAAGCCGCGGCAGCGTTCCTCGAAGCCTACCGCGCGCGACCGTTCTCCGCGTTCCTCTACAACGCGGGCATCGCGTACGAGCGCGCCCCCAACGTGCCGGAGGCGATCCGCTTCTACGAGCGCTACGTGGAGGCGGAGCCGGACGCGAGCGACGTCGACGAGGTGCGCGCGCGCATCGAACGCCTGCGCGCGACGTTGCCTTCGGAAACACCGACGGGTGAGACGCCCATCGGCGAGACGCCGACCGGTGAGACGCCGACCGGTGAGACGCCGACCGGTGAGACGCCGACCGGTGAGACGCCGACCGGTGAGACGCCCACGACACCGACGACGCCCCCGCCGCCCGCCGAGCCTCCACCGCCGATGAAGTCGCTCCTCTCGGTCGAGACCAATCCCTCCGACGCGCGCATCACGGTGCGGCGCGACGGCGCGGTGGTCGCGAGCGGGCCCTCGCCCTTCGCGGAGAACCTCGACGAAGGCGACTACGAGGTCAGCGTCGAGCATCCGGACTACCAGACGATCGCGCGCCCGATGCGCATCCGCGCGGGCAAGGTCTACGTCGCGATCCTCGAGATGAGCCAAGGCGAGTTCCTCGGCTTCTTGCGTGTGGTCAGCGATCCGCCGGGCGCGCGTGTGTTCCTCGACGATCGCGAGGCGGGCTCGGTGGGCGAGACGCCCTACCAGAACCCCGTCACCAGCGGCACCCACCGCGTGTGGATCGAGCGCCCCGGCTACGCGCCGGTCGAGCGCGAGATCGAGGTCGGCATCGGCGACGACGTGCGCGAAGAGTTCGCGCTCGAGCGCGTGACCTTCGGGCGCGTGCGCGTGGTCGCGAACGTGCCGGGCGCGATGGTCTCGGTCGACGGCGTGGAGGTCGGTCGTGTGCCCTACGAGGGCGATCACCCGGCGGGTCCGCACCGGATCACGGTCAGCCACGACGGCATGAAGGACTACGAAGAGACGATCGAGCTCCAGCGCGGTCAGCTCACGCCGATGCGCGTACGCCTGCGGCCTGCGGTCTCGCGCAGCGGCGCGTGGGCCACGCTGACGCTCGGAGTGCTGACGGCGGGCGGAGGCGCGGCGCTCGCGGTGCTCGCCGATCGCACGCGCAGCGACCTCGACCGCGATCGACGCGCCGGCATCCTGAGCGACGGCGACTCGCGCATCACGCGCGGCAAGATCCTCTCGATCGCCGCCGACGCCGCGTTCGGCTTCGCGGGTCTGCTCGGCATCCTCTCCATCTACTACTTCGTGCGCGATCCCCTGCCGGACTCGGAGGGCACCACCCTCGAGCCGCGCGACTGGACCTTCGTGCCGACCCTCGATCTGCGTCACCGCGCGGGCGGCGCCGAGCTGCGCTGGAGCTTCTGAGATGCGCGCACTCACTCTCCTCACGTTGCTCCTCACGCTCGGCGTCTCGCTCACCGGGTGTCGCCTCGCGCCCTTCGACGAGCTCGCCGACGACGCCCCCGTCGTCACGCTCACGCCCGGCGCGGGTTATCCGCAGGGCGGCTACGGTCAGGTGCTCATCGCCTACGAAGGTCAGCTCGACGGAGCCGACATGGCGCGCATCGCGGTCAGCGCGGGACCCGGCACGCCGTACGCCGTGCACGACGCGTGGTCGGCCGGCACGATCGGTGACTTCAACCGCCGCTTCAAAGGCTGCGACGACATCGCGACCGACATGCCCGACTGTGATCCCGGGGCAGGCGCGGCGCTCGCGTATCTGCCGCAGTGGATGGGGCGCCGCGACTGCGTGATGTTCAGCGCGGTGAACGTGGGCGTCGGCACCTCGCCCGGCGAAGGCCAGCTCCGCGCGAAATGCGAGGGCATGCCCGGCACCTTCGCGCTCTCCCGCGTCGAAGGCGTCGACTACGGGATGGCGCTCGCGACGATGCCCGCCGGCTCCGTGCTCGGTCCCGCGCTCGTCGGCGCGCCGCGCGCGGAGAGCGTCGGCGCGATCCATCGTCTACCGCCCGATGCGATCGCGACGGTGGCGATCCCGCTTCCCGAGCTCGGGCTCGCGGCGGGCGCGCGCCTCGGGACGCGCCTCGCGACCGGACCGCTCGCCGACGCGACCGCCTTCGGGCTCGACTCCGACGCGGTGCTCGTGGCCGCCGCCGCGCCGGGTGCGCGCCGTGTGGTCGTGCTCGCGGTCGGTCTCTTCGCGGATCCCGAGCTCGGCGGACCCGCGGTCGTCACCGCGCGCGCGGTCGCGTGCCTCGACGACGTGCTGGTGCGCTCTTCGTACGCGCCGGTCGCGGACGGCCAAGGCCTCGCGGTCGGCGACCTCGACGGCGACGGAGTCGTCGAAGTCGCCGTCGGTGTCTCGAACGCTGTGCGTGTGTTGTCGGTCGACGGGGTCACGCTCGGCGCGGGCTGCGCGAGCGCGGACACGAGCGACGATCCGGCGACCACCACGATCGCGTGCCCGAGCGGCACCGACGCGAGCTGTGACGGCTTCGGCGCCGCGATCGCGGTCGGCGACGCAGACTCCGACGGCGCGAACGATCTCCTGGTCGGCGCGCCGAACAGCGTCACGCCCGAGGGCACCACGGGCGCGGCGTTCGTGTTGCGCGGCACCGCGAGCGGACCGACCACGGACGGCGCGCGCGCGCTCTACGTCGCGGGCCTCTCCGACGGCGCGCTCCTCGGCGAAGAGGTGACCTTCGCCCGCACCGGCACCGCATCGTCGCCGCGCTACGAGCCCGTGCTCGGCGCGCCGGGCGAGAGCCGCGCGTTCACGTTCTTGTGCAGCGGTCTGCCGGGC
This sequence comes from Myxococcota bacterium, assembly GCA_025453555.1. Classification (GTDB taxonomy): domain Bacteria; phylum Myxococcota_A; class Polyangia; order Polyangiales; family Houyiibacteriaceae; genus JACKEH01. The sequence continues at coordinate 4,257 of JALOQC010000459.1, forward strand.
GACGAGGTCTCGCAGGGCGGACGATGCCAACCGACGGTTCCCTGAGCTGAGCGCGGGAGGTCGTCGCCGGCCTCCACTCGCTCGCGCCCACGAACGAAGCGCCAACCCGAAACAGAGCTCGGCATGAAGCAGATCCTGGTCGCCGACGACGAGCCGAACCTCCGCCGCGTGCTGGCCGCGCAGCTCCAGCGCGAGGGCTACGAGGTGCACGCGGTCGCGGACGGCGCCGAGGCGGTGGCGGCCCTCGACGATCACCACATCGACGTGGTGATCACGGATCTGCGGATGCCGAAGGTCGACGGCATGCAGCTCCTGCAGCACGTGGCCGCGCATCATCCGGACGTGCCGGTGATCATGATCACCGCGCACGGTACGGTGGACACCGCGGTCGAGGCGCTGAAGCTCGGCGCGTTCGACTACGTGACCAAGCCCTTCGATCGTGAGGAGCTGCGGCACGTGGTCGACAAGGCCGCGCGCACCCGCGAGCTGCGGCAGCGCGACGTACAGGTCGCGGAACGCGGACGCTATCGCCTGATCGGTCAGAGCGAGGCGATGGCGCAGGTCTACGAGATCATCGAGCGCGTCGCGGACACCCCGAGCACGGTCTTGATCACGGGCGAGAGCGGCACCGGCAAGGAGCTCATCGCGCGGGCGTTGCACGAACAGAGCCGTCGCGAGAAGGAGCCGTTCATCCGAGTGAACTGCGCGGCGATCCCGCCAGATCTTCTGGAGAGCGAGCTCTTCGGGTACGAGAAAGGCGCTTTCACGGGCGCGGTGACGAGCAAGCCCGGGCGCTTCGAGCTCGCGCACCGCGGAACGCTCTTCCTCGACGAGATCGGCGAGATCCCGCCGAGCATGCAGGTGAAGCTGCTGCGCGCGCTGCAAGAGCAGGAGTTCGAGCGCGTGGGCGGCATCAAGACGCTGAGCGTCGACGTGCGGCTCATCGCGGC
>JALOQC010000083.1 GCA_025453555.1 Myxococcota bacterium
CGCGAAGTCCCAGCCCTGCACGTAGCGGGCGAGCGCGCGCCGGTCGTTGGGGAACTGCGCGCGCCGCTCGACCGTTCGCGCGACCTCGCGGGTCTCGCCGTCGATCTCCGCGCGCCAGACCACGTTGGCGCCGCGGCCCGCGTAGAACGCGCGAAACGTGGCCGCGCCGCCCAGTACCACGCCGAGGACGAGCACCCCGAGCGCGACGTACGTCGGACGAGACCACTTCGGGGCGCGTCGACGCTCAGGCTTCTCCGCCTGCTCGGGGTCGGCCGGGCGAGGTTCGGTCATGTGTCAGCGCGGACGTTCGCACACGGCCCACCAAGTCAGGCCGGGAATCTCGACCCCCACCCGACTGGCGACGTTCGACAAGCGGTTGTCCATCGCGAGCGCGGCGAGGACCGCGCGGGTGGGCAGCTCCGACAGGTCCCACTGGAGCGTCGGCACTTCCGTCAGCTTCGCGCTCGGACGGACGACGAGGCGCTGGAGCACGCGGACGGGCAGCAGAGAGTGGAAGAGCCCTCCGCTGCGCGCGATCGAGAAGCCGCCGCGGAGCAGGAGCGCACGCGCCTCACGTGGCCGGTAGCGGCGGTGATGCGCGAGCACCTCGTCGTGGGGGCCGTAGAGCAAAGGCCACGCGGGAACGCTCACGAGCAACGTTCCGCCCGGACGCAGCCGCTCGAAGAGCGTCGCGACGAAGGCCACGTCGTCCTCGACGTGCTCGAGGACGTCGAAGGCGGTGATCAAATCGAACGGCTCCCGTGGCACCTCGCGTACGAACTCGACTCCGGGCGCGCCGGCGCGGAGCTCACGAATCTCGTCGTCGGCGTAGTTGGCGTCCCAGCAGGTCAACCGGGCGCCGGGGGCCACCTCCTCGCGGAGAGTCCCCGCGAGCCAGCCGTCTCCCGCGCCCGCGTCGAGCCAGCGAAGCTCGGGCTCGGGACGCACGCTCGCGAGCGTCTCACCGAAGAACGCGGCGCGTCGGCGCTCCCAAGGGTGGCGGTGCGCGGCCTGACCGCCCCCGGCTCGTCGTTCGCGAAGATCCACGGCGGCGCTGGTGCTAGCCGTTTTGCGCCGCCGTCGCCAGCCCTGCGCGGGGATGGCCAAGAAGTCGGCGGCTGACCCCGCCGACCCGGCCAAGAAGTCGGCGGCTGACCCCGCCGACCCGGCCAAGAAGTCGAGTCGTGCTATGCAGCCGGGCATGGAGACGTCCGCCGAGCCCGTGACGCTCGTCGTGCCTTGTTACAACGAGGCGCGGCGCCTTCGTCCGGACGCGTTCGTCGAGGCGCTCGACGCGATCCCGCGGCTCCGTCTCCGCTTCGTGAACGACGGCAGCAAGGACGCGACGCTCGAGGTGCTCGAGGCCCTGCGCGCGCGTCGGCCCGATCGGATCGTCGTGCAGTCGCTCGAGCGCAACGGCGGCAAAGCGGAAGCGGTCCGACGCGGTGTGCTCGCAGCTTGCGCGGAAGGCGACGCGCTCGTCGGCTACTGGGATGCCGATCTCGCCACGCCCTTCGACGAGCTTCCGCACTTCCTCGACGTCATCGACGCGCAGCCGCAGGTCGACGTGGTGCTCGGGTCGCGGGTGAAGCTCCTCGGACGCCAGGTCGAGCGCCGCTTCCATCGCCACGTCTACGGGCGCGCCTTCGCGACCGCGGTGAGCCTGATGCTCGGGCTGCCGGTCTACGACACGCAATGCGGCGCCAAGCTCCTGCGCACGACCACCGCCGTGCGGGAAGCGTTCGAGCGCCCCTTTCAATCGCGGTGGATCTTCGACGTCGAGCTCCTGATGCGCCTGGTCGGTCGATGGCAGCGGGAAGGGCTCGAGCCGTCCACGAAGATCGTGGAGGTCCCGCTGCGCACGTGGACCGACGTGCCAGGCTCGAAGGTCACGCCGCGCGACGGCCTGCGCGCCGCGGCCGAGCTCGCGCGCCTCGGACGAACCTACGGCGTGCCCGTGGCCGCGCGGTGATCGCGCGATGCGAGCTCGCTCGATCGCGCTCTTCGGACTGATCGCGGCGACGTTCTACTGGTCGCCCGCGCTGTACCACCTCGACGAGACGGGCTTCGGCGATTGGCAGACGTTCGTCCACCAATGGGAGGCCACCCGTGCCGGCCTCTTCCGGCATGGCGAGCTGGCGCTCTGGAACCCGTGGCACTGCGGCGGGACGCTCTTGTGGGGAGATCCGCAGGCTCAAGGGTTCGGGCCGCTCTTCTGGCTCACGATCGTGCCCTTCGGGTCGGCGCTCGGCGGCAAGCTCTTCTTGCTGATCCACGGCGCGATCGGCTTCTCGGGGATGTTCGTCGCGTCGCGGCGCTTGCTCGGTGTCGGTCCTCCCGCCGCGATCGGCGCGTCGATCCTCTGGGCCGGCTCGGGCTTCTTCGCGTGGCACGGCTCGGGCGGCCACTCCGCCTTCTTGCCCTTCTACTTCACGCCCTGGCTGCTGCTCTTCTGGCGTCTCGCGCCGCGCGACTCGCGCTACGCAGTGGCGACCGCGTTCGTGCTCGCGCTCACGCTCTGGGAAGGCGGCGTATATCCCTTCCCCTACTTCGCGCTCCTGCTCGCGTTCGACGGCGCGGTTCAGCTCGCGCGCGCGTCCGGTCCCGACCGCCGCAGCCAACGGATCGCGATCGTTCGCGCGGGCGTCCTCGTGCTGCCGCTCGCGCTCTTGCTCGGCGCGTGGCGGCTCGTGCCGAGCTTGCTGACGATGTCGCGGTATCCGCGGCCCACCTTCGAGTCGGATCGCCTCTCGATCGACGAGGTGATCGCGATGCTCACCTCGAAGGATTACGACTACGGCTTCCCGGGCCACGAGTACGTGTGGGCCGAGTACGGAACCTTCATCGGCTGGACCGCGCTGCTCGTCGCGCTGGCCGGCGCGCCGCTCGCGTGGCGCCGTGGACACCGGTGGGTCGTGCTCGGAGTCCTCTTCTTCGGGGCGACGATGATGGGGCGCGTCACACCGCTGCATCCGTGGTCGTTGCTCCATCACCTGCCGGTGTTCGGATCGCTGCGCGTGCCCTCGCGCTTCGCGGTGCTCACGACCTTCTACCTCGGGCTGTCCGCCGCGTTCGCGATCGAGTGGCTCCGTGCGCGCCTCGCGGAGAAGCGCGCGACGAGGGCCCACGCGCTCGTGCCCGCGCTCCTGCTCGTCGGGATGGGCGCGCACCTCTACTGGGGCAACGCTGCGGTGATCGATCGATGGCGCGAGCTGGCGCCGCCCGCGATCGATCCCGACCCGGAGTACTTCCTCACCTCGGGCGGCGAGTACCACGCGTACGCATCGTTCCCCGCCCGCGGCGTGTCCACGCGTGGTTGCTACACGGGCATGACCTTCGAGGCGGCGCGTGGGCTCTGGGAAGGCCGGCGCGAGCAAGCGCGTGTGCCCGGGGGTCGGTTGATCGCGATGACACGCACCGCGAACACGATCACGCTCGAGGTCGAGCGCGACGGTGACGCGCCGATCGTGATCAACCAGACGTGGGCGGTCGGCTGGAGCAGCGACGTCGGTCGTGTCGTGCAGGGAGCGTCGGGATTGATCGAGGTGCACGACGTTCCCGCCGGTCGGCATGTGATCACCCTGCGCTTCTTCCCCGACGAGCTGCCGCTGACGGTCGGCCTGACGCTGGCGGGGTTCGCGATGGCGGGTGTCGTGCTGGTCGTGGCGCGTCGACGACGGCGTGCGCTCGGCGGGTGAGCGCGTCTTCTTCGTTCGCGTCTTCTTCGTTCGCGGCTTCCTCGTTCGTGGCTTCCTCGTTCGTGGCTTCCTCGTTCGCGGCTTCCTCGTTCGCGGCTTCCTCGTTCGCGGCTTCCTCGTTCGCGGCTTCTTCGTTCGTGTCGTCTTCGTTCGTGTCGTCGTCGTTTGCTTTCGTCGGCGTTCACGTCGCCGACCACGACCACGTCAACGACGACGACGACGACGACGACGACGTGAACGCGTCGAGCGCGACGTTCGCCGACGCCCGGGGAAGCGCGAGGTCACGAGCTCCGAAAAATCGGCGCTCGGTTGTCGATCGCGTCTCACTCGTGGCACAAAGGTTTCTCGAACGTATCTACCTCGCGAGTCACGGATGTCGAAATCGTCTCTCCTTCGCCAGATGTCCTGCGTACTGATCGCCCTGTCGCTCGGGTGCTCGAAGGGTCCAGGAACAGTCCCCGATGGAGGACGCGAAGACGCCGGAAGACGCGACGCGGGACGCGATGATGGAGGCGACGTGCCGGACGCGGAGCTGGACGCGGAGGTGCCCGACGAGGACGGCGGACCGCCGGTCGACGGGGGGCCGATCCCGACGAGCTGCGTGAGCCCGAGCGAGGCGGATCCGAGCGGCACCGCGAGCTGGGACGATTCGCTCGGCCGCGCGACGGTGGAGATCTCGGATCGCGACGCGTGCCAGCGCGCGTACACGCTGCGCACCACCGCGGCGTTGCGCGACGGCCAACCGAGCAACCCGCGCACCGTGATCGAGCAGCCCGGCGCGCCGACGATCCGCACCGGCCACGATCTCTTCGACGCGCTGCACGCGCTCGCGCTCGACGAGGTGCGCGAGTGCAGCGTCGAGAGCATCCGCGACGGTGCGTTCAACTCCGGCGCCGGCGTGCCCTGCGGCGAAGGTGGCTGCTTCGAGACTGGTCGTCTGTGGAACTACGTCTGGACGCGCGACACCGCGTACTCGGTCGATCTCGGCCTCGCGGCGATCGATCCCACCCGCAGCCTGAACTCGCTCTCGTTCAAGCTCAGCGAGCGTCGCGGCGGCGGCGATCTGCAGATCGTGCAGGACACCGGCTCGGGGGGCTCCTACCCGATCAGCTCCGACCGCGTCGCGTGGGCGCTCGGCGCGTGGGAGCTCCTGCGCCACTTGCAGGGCGCGGCTCGTGACGTCTTCGCGGCGCGCGCGTACGAGGCGGTGAGCAACACCATCGATCACGATCGTGAGGTCGTCTTCGATCCGGAGGACGGGCTCTACCGCGGCGAGCAGTCGTTCCTCGACTGGCGCGAGCAGACGTATCCCGAGTGGACGGCGAGCGACGTCGTGCACCTCGGCATGAGCAAGTCGCTCGGCACGAACCTCCTGCACCTTCGCGCGATCGAGCTGGCGGCGTTCCTCGCGGACGAGCGCGGCGAGGCGAGCGAGCGCGCGCGCTTCGCGGGCTACGCGGCCGATCTGCGCGAGGCGATCTCCGCGCGCTTCTGGCTCGAGGACGAAGGCATGTTCTCGACCTTCGTGACGACGAGCCTCGATCCCGCGCCGGTGCGTCGCTACGACGCGCTCGCATCCGCGTTTGCCGTGCTCTTCGACGTCGCGACGGAAGAGCAGGCCGCACGGATCCTCGAGAGCTACCCGCACTACGGCCCGGGCGTGCCGGTGATCTGGCCGCAGCAGCAGGCGACGCCCATCTACCACAACCGCGGCGAGTGGCCGTTCGTCACGGCGTATTGGCTGCGCGCGGCGAAGCACGCCGACAACGACGCGGTCGCGGAGAAGATGATCCGCGCGCTCGTGCGCGGCGCCGCGATCAACCTCTCGAACATGGAGAACTTCGAGGCCGCGACGGGCTCGCCGCGCCTCGAAGAGGGGCCGACCACCGGCCCGGTGGTGAACTCGCAGCGACAGCTCTGGAGCGTCGCCGGCTACCTCTCGATGGTGCACCACACGCTCTTCGGCCTCGAAGCGAGCGACGAGGGCCTGCGCGTGCGTCCGTACGTGCCGGCCTCGCTGCGCGACTCGCTCTTCGCGGGAACGAACGAGCTCGTGCTCAACGACTACCCGTACCGCGGACGCACCATCACGGTGGTGCTCCACCTGCCCGAGAGCGCCGGAACGGGCGCCCTGCGGATCGCGTCGCGTCGTCTGAACGGCAGCGCGCTCGCGGGCGACCTGATCGACGACGCGAGGCTCGGCGCAGAGAACCGTCTCGACGTGACGCTCGAGGCGGGCACGAGCCCGAGCGCGACGATCACGGAGACCTCCAGCGCGCAGTGGCGCAACGTGTTCGGGCCGCGCACGCCGCGCATCACCGCGCTCACCGCGGTCGGTGGGCGCGTGCAGCTCACGGTCTCGACGACGGAGGCCGCGGACGTGCGCCTGCGCGTCTACCGCGACGGCGCAGTCGTGGCCGACGATCTGCCAGGCAGCACGACGACGTGGACGGATGCGAGCTTCGACGCGGGCAGCGCGCGCACGCCCTGCTACGTGGTCGAAGCGACGTTCAGCGCGAGCGGCAACCACTCGCAGCACTCGCCGCCCGCGTGCTGGTGGGGCGCGGGTTTCTCGCGGATCACGACCTTCGCCGCGAGCGCGATGACGAACGTCGGCGGCATCGGCGTGACCAACCACGGCCGCTTCCACTACGAGAACTGGGGCGACGCGGGCCACTCGCTGACCACCCCGAGCTTCACCGCGACGCAGACCGGCGAGCACTGGCTGCAGCTCAGCTACGGCAACGGCGCGGGCGCGATCAACACGGGCATCACCTGCGCGGTGAAGCGCGTCGTGGTGACGGACGCGACGAGCGGCGCGGAGGTCGGCGACGGAATCGTGATGATGCCGCACCTCGGCACGTGGTCGACGTGGGCCGACTCGAGCTTCGTGCGCGTGAGCCTGGAGGCCGGCCGCAGCTACCGCTTCGTGATCCGCGGCGACGATCGCGCGGTGAACATGTCGTCGTTCGCCCACTTCGAGGCATACACCGGCGGCACCGGTGGGAGCTCGGGCGTCTTCAATCGCGTCAACGTCGCAGAGCTGAAGGTCCTCGCGCGCTGAGACGCACCGCCGACCGAAGGTTCTCGCGCGCGGAGACGCGCCGCGCGATTCGCGTGACGCTCGAGGACGTCAGTCGGCCGCACACTCGTGCTCGGCCGGCGGCGCAGCGACGCGCGCTTCGCCTTCCGACCAAGTGAGCGGCGAGCTCGCCCAGCTCGCGCGAAGGAGCTCGCAACGTGCGGCGCCGAGGTGTCGGAGATCGAGCTCGACGGACTGTCCGGTGTCGGCCCGCACACGGACACGCTGCCCGTCGATCGCGACGTGCACGATCTCGCCGCGCAAGCGCGTGCGCCCGATGCGCTCCCGGCTCGTGCGATGCCGCAACTCGACGTGACCGGCCGCCTGCACGATCACCAGCACGTCGTGGGGCGCGAACGCGAGGTGCACGATCGGCAGCGACACGGCGCACGAGAGCCGCTCCTCTCGCCCCGCGACCTCACGCACGAGGGTTCCGTCGCGATCGCCACGCCAGCGACCGCGCTCGTCCTCGAGCGTGATCGTGAAGGCCGTGCTGGTCGGATCGCGCGCCCACGGCGAGCGTCCGTCGCGCACGTCCACGAAGCGCACGATCCCGTCGTCGCCGCCTACCGCGGCGTGCACGCCCTCCTCGTCGAGCGCGACGACGTTGAGCTCGCGGCGCGAGAGCGGGAGCGCGTGGTGCGTGACCTGCGACGGCTCGCCGAGGGACCAGACGTGGAGCGCGCCGTCGGCGCCCGGAGCGACGAGGCGGCTTCCGTCGGAGGAGAGCGCGCCGCGATACACCCGCGCCCCGGCGCTCGGGAGCGACGTGACCGCCCCCGCGTCGACGCGATGGAGCGAGCCGTCGTCGAGCAGCACGTGGAGGCGCTCGTCCTGCGCGAAGAGCCCGGCCGCCGCGAGGGAGAAGCGGTGCAGCTCCCGCGAGCCCGCATCGTCGGTGCGGAGGACGCGACCGTCGGTGTGCGCGCTCGCGATGGCCGCCGACGTCGCGCTCCCGTCGCGCGCGTCGTTCAGCGACTCCACCGCCACGATGGACCCGGCGCCGAGCGCGCGTCGACGCGTCGTCCCGTCCCAGCCCAGCTCGACCAGCTCTCCCGACGACGTGCCGTAGACGAGCCCGTCGCGGTGGTGTCGAAGTCCGAGCGCGCGGGACGGGCCCTCGAACGAGAGCGCGACCGGGGCACCGGACGAGACGTCCACGATCGCGACCCCGAGCCCCCCGAACCACGCCGCGAGTCGATCGCCACGCGGCGAGACCACCAAGCCGCGGATCTCCCGCCGCCCCTCGAAGGGCCGGAAGCGACGCCGCTCCGCGCCGGTTCGTCGATCGGTCTCCACGATCACCTCGCGCGAGGTCCAGTAGAGCGCGCCGGGTCCGAGCGCGGTGTTGAGGACCGGCTCGCTCCCCTCGATGCGCGGGCGTGGATCGGCACGCCAGTCGAACGCGCGCGCGCCGTTGCCGAGCCCGAGCACGGCGAGCTCGCGGTGCGCGCCGAACGCGACCACCGGCGCCTCTTCGGTGGGCAACGCACGGACCGCGTCCTCCGACACGACCACCAGCTCCCCGTCGAGGCTCGTGACGAGCAGCTCGTGGTCGCCGACCGCCGCGAGCGATCGGATGCGTCCGCGAACGACCGCGCGGCTCGTGGTCGCGCCGTCGCGTGGATCCACGACGTGCAGGCGTCCGTCCTCTCCCCCAATCGCGAGTCGATCGCCGAAGCGCGTCATCGACTGCGCCGCACCCACACGCGCGAGCTCGACGACCTCGCCCGTCGCGAGATCGGCTCGAACGACGCGCCCGCTCGCGGTGACCGCGAGCACGCGCGCCTGCCGTTCCCAGACGAGGCCGGGCCCCGTCTCGTCCAAGTCCGCCGCGCGCTCGGTGGTCTCGTACGTCGCGCCATCGAGCGGGACGAGGTGCAGCGCGCCACCGAGGAGCGAGGCCACCAGCGCGCCGTCCCCCGCGCGCACCAGACGACGAATCCCTCGCGAAAATTGGGCGCTCGACGCCGATCGCCACACGTCGCCTTCGAGCGTCCACCGGACGAGCCCCCCGGCGAGGTCGCCCGCCACGACCTCGTTCGGTCCTAGCGCGACGACGCAGAGGAGCTGATCGTCCGACGCGCGGACGCGGCGCTCCTCGCCGGTCGCGAGCACGAAGCGCGAGAGCTCGCCGGTCTGCCACGCGACGAACGCGACCTCGCCCGCGTCGTCGAGCGCGACGTCGTAGGCCAGGCCGACGTGATGCATTCGCCAACGCTCGGGATCGGCGGCGAGCTCGGCGTGGAGCACTCGCCCCGCGAGGGTGTCCGACACCTCCAACGAGCGCCGGAGCTGCGCCCGCGCGGTGCGCACGTCGCCGCTCTCCCAATGAAGCCGCGCGCTGCGGGCGAGGAGCTCGGCGCGGTCCCGCTCCGACGTCGCGCGCGCGCGCTCGGCATCCTGCGCGCGGCGACGCGAGCTCCAACCAGCGATCCCGAGCCCGAGCACCGCGAGGACCGACGCGACCACGAACGCGCCGCGGAGCGCGCGCCAACGCGCCCGCGCGCGATCCTCCACTCGCGTCGAGGCGCGCACGAGCTCCACCACCTCGGGCGGGAGCACACGACGTTCGATCACGAGCCGCGCCGCGTGCAGGACACGCCCGCGCAAGAGGTCGTCGTCGCTGCGTCCCCGCTCGACCCAGCGGCGGTGTCCCTCGATCGCTTCGCGCACCGCCCACGCGTCGCCGTCGTGCTCCGTGATCCAGCGCGCGAGCCGTCGCCACGCGGTCGTAAGCGACGAATGCGCGAGCTCCGCTCGGCCGTCGACGTCGCGTCGCACGAGCCCGCCGCGCACGAGCCCTTCGAGGAGCACCTCCGCCGCGTCGTCGAGCGGCGCGCCGCTCCCCGAGGACGCGCGCGCGTCGACCGCGAGCCGAACGAGCAGCTCGCGCGCGGCCGGGCGATCCCGCTCCGGGATCGCGTCGAAGGTCGCGTCCGCGAAGCGCGCGAGCACGCTGGTCGTGCCGGTGCCGCGGAAGGGCTCGAACGAAACTTGCCCGCTCGCGAGATCACGACGGCGCCACGCGTCGAGCAAGACGAAGCGAAGCAGCGTGAGCGCGCGCGCGTCGTCGGCGAGGCGCTCCGTCACCTCGTCGAGCGCGTCCGGGTCGGACACCACCGCGCCGACCTCCGCCAGCGCTTCGACCGCGATCGCGCGCAGCTCTTCGGCGTCGGGCGGCTCGAGCCGCATTACGCTCGCGTGCGCGAAGAACGTGGTGGGTAGCCGGCCGAGCGCGTCTTCGTCGACCGTCGCGACCACGCGAACGTGCTCGTCGCCCGATCGTGCGAGCGCCTCGAGCGCGGCCGAGAACGCGCGCACGTCGTCGCTGGCCCGCTCCGACGCCAGCGCTTCGAGCCGGTCGACGAAGAAGAGCGCGGGACCGCGCGAGGAAGCGGCGAGCTCGGCCATCGCGAGCGCGGCGCGCTCGGGGCTCTCGCGCATCCAGCTCGCGAGCGCATCCGGCGCGCGCGGCCTCGTCCCCACCGAGTCTTCGAGGGTCGCGTCGACCCAGGTCGGCTCGTCGTCGGTGTCGCGCCGCGCGTCGTGCAGGGCGTGCGCGAGCACCGAGAACGCGTCCGCGCCCGCGTCGAGGAAGACGACCGGCCCCCCACGCTCGGCTTCCGCGCGCTCGCCTCCGGCGCGCGCGGGCGACGCCACCCACTTCGTCGCGAAGGCTCGCGCGAGCGCGCTCTTCCCCGCGCCGGCGGGCCCGACGACGAGCGTCCACGCCCCGCTGCGGACGCGCTCCTCGAGCGCGGAGAGCGCACGCGCGCGTGCTCGAAACGCGTCGACGTCGAGCTCGCGCGCGAGCGAACCGACGACGTCGGAGCCGAGGCCACGCAAGCACGCCGCGACCTCCGCCGCCGAAGGTCTCCGCGCGGGATCCTTCTGCAGGCACGAGCGCACCAGCGACTGCAGCGCGCCGGGGAGCTCGTCGAAGCCCGGGGGCATCGGCAGCGCCTCGCTGCGGGTCATCTCGGCCACGATCTCGTGGGTCGCGCGACGAAGCAGCGGCTGCGTCCCGAGGAAGGTCTCGCACGCCAGCAGACCGAGGGCCCACACGTCCGCCGGCGCGCCGTCCTCACGGCTCCATTGCTCGGGCGCCATGTACGAGGGCGTGCCGAGCATCTCGAGCGCTTCGGCGTCGTCGCGCGCCGCCACCCCTTCGTCCGACGCGCCCACCTCCGCGACCCCGAATCGCGCGATGCCGAAGTCGAGCACGCGCGCGCGCCCGTCCGCGCCGAGCACGACGTTCGCCGGCTTGAGATCGCGATGGACGATGCCGTCCGCGTGCGCCGCCTCCACCGCGCTCGCGATCTCCGTCATCACGCGGCGCGCCTCCGCAAACGGCAGCGGCCCCTCGCGCAGACGCTGCTTGAGCGTTCGACCTTCGACGAACTCGTAGGCCGCCCACGGCGCCCCGAGGTGCTCACCCACGTCGAACACGGGCACCACGTTCGGATGCGCGAGGCGCGCGGTCGCGCGGGCCTCCACGAGGAACTGCGCCCGCGCCTGCGCGCGCTCCGCGAGCTCGGCGTGCGCCATCTTCAGCGCGACCACCCGACCGAGCCGCATGTCCTGCGCGAGGTAGACGCGTCCCATGCCGCCCTGCGCGAGCAGACGGAGCACCCGGTAGGGGCCGATGCGGGGCGGGAGGGCGCTCACCGCGCGAGGATCCTCGGAAGCACGCGAAGCTCGCAACGGAGATCGGCGACGGATCTCGCGCGGGTGCGACGCGAGCAGGACAACCGACACGCCGGACGCGGGCGAGCACGGTCGCGAGCACGAGCGCGAGCCCCGAGCAGAGGCGGGCGACGGCCCGACGCGTGCGTGCAGCCGGGCGCGCCTGATACGATGACCGCGATGCTTCGTAGCTTCGTCGGGTCGGGCGTCTCGATCGTGGTCTCGTGGTTCGCGCTCGCCGGCTGCGGCTCGAGCGTGGATCTCTGCGGAGGCGGCGCGGTCTGCGGTGTGGACGGGCGCTCCTACACCGACCGCTGCGCCGCGCAGCACGCGCAGGTCGACGTCGCGTACCTCGGCGCGTGCGCGGTCGAGTGTCCGGTGCTCGACTGCGCGCTCGGCTGCCCCCTCGGCTTCTCGCGCGGGTCCGATGGTTGCCCAGTCTGCGAGTGCGCCGAGTGCGCCGAACGTGGCGATTGCCCAGGCGTCGGCGACGTGTGCGAGGCCGGTCGTTGCACCACGCCCGGCGTCGACGCGGGCGTTCCCGACGACGACGCGGGGCGGCCCGACGCGGGTCCCATTGATGCGGGAGGCCTCGAGCCCGACGGTGGATCCTGCCCCGACGCGCTCGATCTCTGCGGCGGTCGCTGCTTCGATCTCCGGACGAGCGACGCGCACTGCGGCGAGTGCTTCGAGGTCTGCGCGAACGCGACCGAGAACCCCGGCATCGGCAGGTGCGTCGAAGGCGAGTGCGAAGCGGTGGAGTGCCCGGCCGGCACGGCGAGCTGCAACGGCGAGGGGAACGACGGCTGCGAGGTCGATTTGCGTACCGACCCCGACCACTGCGGCGAGTGCGGGAACTCGTGCAGCAGCGAGCAGCTCTGCCGCGGCGGAGACTGCCTTGCGGTCACGGAGGTCTGCCGCGATCCGGCCGAGTGGACGGTGGAGGATGAGCGCGTCGGATACTGCCGCGCCCGGTGCGGCGACGAGATCGTCGAGCTGGAGGGTCTGATCGGTTCGTGCGCGCTCCTGTCGACCGAGTGCAGCCTCACCGGAGTGCTCGGCACCTGCGAGGAGCGCGCGGCGCGCTGTTGCTTCGGCCCGTGAGATCTCGGGCTTGGCGCCGCCGGGCTCAGCTCGGCTCCAGCAGGTGTCGCAGATCCTCCGGATCGACCCGGTACTCCTTGCCGCACCAGTCACAGCCGATCTCGAGGGGCGCGTTGCCTTCGAGGAGCTCTTCCAGATCGCCGCGCGAGAGCGTCGCGAGGCTCGAGAGCACCCGCACGTGGCTGCAGTCGCAGCCCCACCGCACCTCGGAGTCGCCGAGGAGCGTGAAGGGCATGCCGTAGAAGACCTCCTCGACCAGGTGATCGGGCGAGGCGTCCGTGGCGGCGATGCGCTCGTGGATGTCGTCGAAGTCGTCTTCGAGACGCTGCGCGAGGATCATCACCGCGGCCTCGCGGTCGGGCGCTTCGGGCAGGAGCTGCACGAGGTAGCCGCCCGCGGCCTTCACCTCGCCGCCCTCGAAGACCACCGCGCAGCGCGCGACCGTCTCGATCTGCTCGGAGAGCTGCATGTAGACCATCAGCGCCTCCGAGAAGCCGCTCCGATCGACCTCGACCACGCCCTGATGCAGCTCGCCGTTCGGGAGTGAGCGCATCATCTGGAGCACCGCGCCCTTGTCGAGGCGGAACGGCGGCGCGCCGGGCTTGTGCTGCACGAGCCCGCGGCACCAGCCGTCCGGATGCGAGTCACCGACGATCGTGCCGCTGCCGCCCGCGCCCTTGAGGATCGCCTGCACGCGCAGCGTGGGCGCCATCGTCTCGCGGAAGAGGATGCAGCCGGTCGCGAGCTCGGCCAGCGCGCGCGCGGCTTCGCCTTCGACCTTCTGTGCGCGCAGCAAGGCGCGCACGGTCTCGGTGGTGCGGACGGCCATCATGCGGAAGGCGCCGTCGTCGGTCATCGCGCGGAGCGCTCGATCGGTCATCGTCCTGCTCCTTGAAGCGCGCGAAGCGGACGTGCGCAAGTCGGCGGCTGACCCCGCCGACTCGACCGAGAAGTCGGAAGCGAGCAAGTGCCCGCGCACCTTTCCCCCACGCGTCCGTGCGGGTATCTTCCGCGCGGTTTCGTCGATCACCGGACGGTGATCACCTGCCGTCGCGCTCGTCCCCTCGGTCAGTCGCCGAAGTCGGCCCCCTGCCGCTCCGCGGACCCGAGGTCGGTGTTGCCGCGGCTCCCGCAAACGAAGGAGATCCGAGACGTGAGCGATCACCCCGTAGTCCTCATCCCCGGCGACGGCATCGGCCCCGAGATCGCCGACGCGGTCCGCCGCATCTTCTCTGCCGCCAAGGCGCCCGTGACCTGGCTCGAGCACCACGCGGGCGTCACCGCGCTCGAGAAGCACGGAGAGGTCCTCCCCGAAGCGACGCTGCAGGCGATCCGCACGCACCGCATCGCGCTCAAGGGCCCCTGCACGACGCCCGTCGGCGGCGGCTTCCGCTCGGTGAACGTCTCGCTCCGCAAGGGGCTCGATCTCTACGCCGCGGTGCGCCCCATCCGCAGCCTCGAAGGCGTGCCGACGCGCTTCGAGAACGTCGACATCGTGGTGCTCCGCGAGAACACCGAGGGCCTCTACAGCGGCATCGAGAACGAGGTCGCGCCCGGCGTCGTCACGAGCCTCAAGGTCGTCACGGACAAGGCGTCGCGTCGCTTCGCGCGCTGGGGCTTCGCGTACTGTCGCAAGCGCGGCCGCAAGAAGGTCACCGCGATGCACAAGGCGAACATCATGAAGATGGGCGACGGCCTCTTCATCCGCTGCTCGCGCGAGGAGCACAAGGCCGGCGGCTTCACCGACATCGAGTACGAAGAGGTGATCATCGACGCGGGCTGCATGCGCATCGTGCAGGACCCGACGCGCTTCGACGTGCTGATGCTCGAGAACCTCTACGGCGACGTGCTCAGCGACCTCTGCGCGGGCCTCGTGGGTGGGCTCGGCGTGGCGCCCGGCGCGAACCTCGGCGACGCCTGTGCGGTCTTCGAGGCAGTCCACGGCTCGGCGCCCGACATCGCGGGCAAGGGCGTGGCGAACCCGCTCTCGCTGCTCATGAGCAGCGTCATGATGCTCAACCACATGGCGCACGAGATGGGTCTGTCGGACTGCAAGGCCCCCGCAGACGCGATCAAGAACGCGTACAACCGCGCGCTCGCGGAGGGCGACAAGACCCGCGACATCGGCGGAAACCTCGGCACGTCGGAGTTCGCGGACGCGATCGTTCGACGTTTGAGCTGACGCCGATCGCCTGGTGATCGTGTTGGAACGCCCGGCTTCGGTCGGGCGTTTCTCGTTGGATCGCACGTGACGCGCCCAGCTCGTCCGCGAGCGTCGTGGGTCTCCGCGAAGCGCTCAGCGCAGCAACGCCAGCAGCGCCTGGTCGACCTCCGCGAAGCTCACGACGCGTCCGCCGTGATCGCGCGCGAAGCGCTCCGCGACCTCGCGCGTACGCAGGGGCACGAGATCGTCGCCCATCGGTGAGAGCACGTCGGAGTCGACCCCGAAGAACGCCCCACGCAGCTCCACACGCTCGCCGTCGTAGTACTCGGTGCCGAAGCCCGCGCCCGCGTCGACGCCCTGCGCAGCCGCCCAACGGAAGAGGCACTTCGTTCCGTCGAAGCGCGCCTCGCCGTGACCCGCGAGCCACGCCGGCGCGGTGTCGACCCGCATGCCGCATTGCGCGCAACGCGCGACACCGTCCTCGCGCGAGCCACCACACGCGTGAAGGGCGAGCGCGCCGACGGTCCCGATCACGAAGCCGCGTCGGCTCACCGCTCTCGATCGCGAACGTCTCATCCGAACACCGAGGCTCCCGTACGGACCCAATAGCTCGCGACCGGAAACGCGAGCGTGATCACCACCACGAGCCAGCCAATCGCGCCCCACCGCCCGAGCGCGCCGAGCGCATCGTCGACCTGAGCCGACTCGGTCGTTCGGTGCCGGAGCGCCGCCACGAGCCCGGTCCCGAGCCCGAGCGCGGTGGCCGCGAAGAGCGCCCCGAAGAGCGGCCAGCCGATGCCGCCGACGTGCGCGTGCAGCAGACAGAACGGGCAGCGGTGGTGTGGTAGCTCGTACGCGTGGGGCGCCACGTAGAGGAGCGTCGCCCCGAGCGCGAGCGCGGCCGCCGGCAGGCTCGCGAGCGCACCGACGATCGAGAGCGCGCGCGAAGGTCGCCGCGCGTTGACGAAGAGCAGCGTCGCCGCGCCGATCCCGAACGCGAGCGCGGCCGCGAAGAGCGAGAAGCCCGGTCCCGCGTCGACGCCGCTGCGACGTGGACCGCCGGCGTCGAGGCTCACGCTGCAGCACGACGCGATCACGTCGAAGTCGAGCTGCGCGGCGAAGGTCGAGAAGGTCGCCAGATCGAGCACCACGAGCGGCGTGACGACGTTGAGCGCGACGAGCTTCGTGCGCGTGAGCGTCGGCTGTTCGAGCCGCAGATCGAGGCGATGCAGTACCAGCCAGAGCGCGCACGCGAGGGCCGAGAGCGCGCTCGTCGCCACCGGCCAGAAGCCGACCCCGGTGCTCTCGAACACCCCGAACGCGCACATCGCGCCGCGGATCGACTGCGCGCTGCGGTCGGCCGCGAGCACGGTGAGCGCGAGCCCGCCGAGCGCGACCAGCAGCGCGACCTGAACCAGCGTCGCCACGAGCTCGGCGCGCCGCTCCAGCGCGAGCTGCCCCTCGCTGGTCGCCCCGAGCCGCCAGTGCCGCATCACGCGCCACCCGACCCCGAGGGCGACCAGGCACAAGACCGCCACGAGCACGCCGGTCGCGAGCCGCGCGAGGAGCCAAGGGCGCGAGAAGGCGTCCACGAAGGCAGGCTGGCCTCACGAGCTCGGAGCGTCCACCAGACGCGTCCATCGGCCGCACCTCCGTCTCCGACCGACTCGACGAGGCCCACAGCCCCCACCCCCACCCCCCGGCCGGGGAGAACGGTCCTCACCGGGGCCGACCGACCCCAACACCTGGGTCTCCCGGGACCTCAGCGCCCACGAGATCACACACCAATCGGCCGGGCACGTGGGCTGCAACCCCCGCTCACATGCGCTCGACCTCCCTCGCCCTCCTCCTCGCGACCGCGTGCAGCGGCGCGATCGGCGGTCCCGGTGGCGAGCCCGATCCCGACGAACGCCCCGCGCCCTCGCCCACGCCGCTCGTCTGTGACGACGGCGCGCTCCGTCCCGGCCGTTCGCCGCTGCGCCGCCTCACCCGCGACGAGTACGACGCGACGATCCGGGATCTCCTCGGCGACACCACCGCTCCCGGCGTGCGCCTGCTCGACGACGAGCGCGGCGTGATCCTCGTCGACGGGCGCGCCATGACGCCGCTCTTGGCCGAGCAGTACCTCGTGGCGGCCGAGGACGTCGCGGCGCGCGCGACCCAAGACGTCGCGTCGCTCCTCGGCTGCGCGCCGAGCGCAGAGTGCGTCGACACCTTCGTCGCGCGCTTCGGTCGGCGTGCGTGGCGGCGGCCCATCACGGACGACGAGCGCGTCGAGCTCGTGGCCTTCTACGAGGAGTTCGTCCCCGAAGCGGGCGAACGCGAGGCGGTCGCGCTCTTGATCGAGCGACTGCTCGTCTCGCCGCACTTCCTCTACCGCGCGGAGCTCCCGCCGATCGACGCCGCGCCGGAGACGGTGGTCCCCCTCGACGGATTCCAGCGCGCGACGCGCCTCGCGTACACCCTCCTCGGCACCACGCCCGACGACGCCCTCCTCGACGCGGCCGCGCGCGGCGAGCTCGACGACGCCGAAGGGGTGCGCCGCCACGCCGAACGTCTGCTCGACGATCCACGTTCGGAAGCGGTCGTTCAATCCTTCTTCCACCACTGGCTGGAGCTCGATCTCCTCGAGAACCTCGACAAGGACCCCGCACTCTTTCCCGAATGGTCGTCGGACGTCGCCGAGCGCATGCGCCACGAGACGGAAGCCTTCGTCCACGAGGTGCTCTACGAGGGCGACGGATCCTACGCGACGCTTCTCACCGCGCCGTGGTCGATGCTCGACGCGGAGCTCGCGGACTTCTACGGCGTCGCCCACGACGGCGGCGAAGGCTTCACCCGCACGCCGCTCGATCCCGAGCACCACGCGGGCCTGCTCACCCAAGGCGCGTTCCTCGCGCCCCGCGCGCGCACCTACGAGACCTCGCCGATCCACCGCGGAATGTTCATCCGCGGCAGCCTCTTCTGCGGGAGCGTCCCGCCCGTTCCGGAGAACATCGAGATCGTCGCGCCCGAGCCCGACCCCTCGCTCACCACCCGCGAGCGCCTCGAAGAGCACCGCGCAAACCCCGTCTGCGCGGCCTGCCACGTGCTGATGGATCCGCCAGGCTTCGCGTTCGAGCACTTCGACGCGGCCGGGCGCTTCCGCGAGACCGAGAACGAGCTGCCCATCGACGCGACCGGCGAGCTCGAAGACACCGAGCTCGCGGAAGGCGATCCTCGCTCCTTCGACGGCGCGGCCGAGCTCGCGCAGCTCGCGGCCAAGAGCCCACAAGCCCACGCGTGCTTCGCGCGCCAGTGGTTCCGCTTCGCCTACGCGCGCAGCGACGACGCATCCGACGCGTGCGCGATGCAGCAGCTCGTCACGCGCTTCACCGCCGAATCGCTCGACGTCCGCGCGCTCCTCGTCGAGCTCACGCAGACCGACACCTTCCTCTTCCGCACATGACTTCTCGACCGGGTCGGCGGGGTCAGCCGCCGACTTCCCCTCTCTCTCGTCGCACTCTCCTCCGTGGCCTCGGTGGCGTGGCCGTGGGCCTACCTTTCCTCGGCGCGATGCTGCGTCCCGGTCGCTCGATCGCGCAGCCGAGCACGATCCCGAAGCGCCTGATCGTCTGCTTTCGCAGCAACGGTGTGGTGCCCGAGCGCTGGTTCCCGAGCGGCGGCGAGACCGACTTCACGCTCGCCTCGTCGATGGAGCCGCTCGCGCCGTTCCGAAACGACCTCGTGATCTTCGACGGCCTCGACATGACGAGCGCGGTCGAGCGCCCGGGCGGCGGCAACGGCCACGACGTCGGCACCGGCCACGTCTGCACCGCGACCGCGATCGTCCAAGGCCCGAGCGGCGTCGGCGAGTTCGGCCACCTCTGGGACGGCTCGGCGGGCGGGGCGTCGATCGACCAAGTCGCCGCGCGGCACTTCGAAGGCGCGACGCCCTACTCGTCGCTCGCGTTCGGCGTGGGCGCGGAAGGCATCCGCCAAGCGATCCCGAGCCGCCCCTTCTGGCGCGCGCCCTTCGAGCCCGTGATCCCGATGCACTCGGCGTCGCAGGCCTTCGATCGTGTGTTCGCGCCGCTCGCCGGGACCGTCTCCGAACAAGCCGCGCGCGCCGCGCGTCGACGCCGCGTGCTCGACGGCGCGAGCGCCGATCTCACGCGCCTCCGCGGTCGGCTCGGCGCCGAAGATCGCCGACGCCTCGACGCGCACGCGGAGTCCATCGCGGACATCGCGCGCCGCCTCGACGAGGTCCCCGACGCGTGCGCGGCGCCGCCCCGCGACGATCGCACCAGCTACGAGGTGCTCGGGCGTTTGCAGATGGACCTGATCACGCGCGCGCTCGCCTGCGACCTCACGCGTGTGGTCACCCTGCAGTGGTCGACCGGCCAGAGCGGCACGCGCTTCCGCTGGCTCGGACACGACGACTACCACCACGGCCTGAGCCACGAGGGCGACACCAACACCACCGCCGTGAACCAGCTCGCGGACATCGATCGCTGGTACTCGGGCGAGCTCGCGTACTTGTTGGAGCAGCTCGCGAGCGTCGAAGAAGGCGACGGCTCACGGCTGCTCGATCACACCGCGGTGCTCTTCGTGAACGAGATCGGCAAGGGCAACACCCACACACGTCGACGGATGCCGTTCTTGCTCGCCGGCTCGGCGGGGGGCGCGTGGCGCACCGGTCGTCACCTGCAGCTCGGCGGGCGACCGCACGGCGACCTCTACGTCTCGGTCCTGCGCGCCCTCGGGCTCGACGTGACGACCTTCGGCGACCCGGAGTTCTGCAACGGGCCGCTCGTGGGGTTGTGACCTCTCGGTCGCCGACCACGTCGCCGACCGCGATCACGACGACCACGTCGCCACCACGATCACGACGACCCCCTCGGGCCTCCTTCTCTCGTCTTCCTGCGGCTCTCTTGACTCGCGACGACCCTCCGTGCGGTGATCACGCGTTGGAGGCCGAATGTTCCGAGAGATTCTGCAAGAGGTCGTCGAGAACACCGACGGTGGTGTCGCCGGGTTGCTCATGGGCTTCGACGGAATCCCGGTCGACCAGTTCGTCAAGGACGACGCCTCGGTGGACGTCGAGACGGTCGGCATGGAGTTCAGCGTCATCCTGAAGAGCATCCGCCAAGCGGCGGAGCTCCTCGACGCCGGCACCGCGCGCGAGGTGGCCATCAAGGCCGAGCGCATGATCACCGTCATCCGCCTCCTCAACGACGAGTACTTCGTGGCCATCACGCTCAAGCCGAGCGGCAACCTCGGCAAGGCGCGCTTCCTCATGCGGACGCGGAGCCAGAAGCTGCTCTCCGGGCTCGTGTGAAGCGCAGACGGTGCTGCCCTCGGACACGGTGCAGCCGACGGAGATCCTGATGGCGCGCGTGCTCGTCCTCCACGGGCCCAACCTCAACCTGCTCGGCGTGCGCGAGCCCGCGATCTACGGACGCACGACCCTGCCCGAGATCGACGACGCGCTCGCGGCGCTCGCGACCGAGCTCGGCGCCCACGTCGAATGCCGCCAGTCGAACCACGAGGGCGTGCTCCTCGACTGGATCCACGAAGCGCGCGGCGTGTTCGACGGGATCGTGATCAACCCCGGCGCGCTCACCCACACCAGCCTCGCCCTCGCCGACGCGATCGCGGGCGTGGCGATCCCCACCGTCGAGGTCCACCTCTCGAACGTGCACGCGCGAGAGCCGATCCGGCGTCGCAGCTTCGTCGGCGCCAAATGTGTCGGCTCGGTGAGCGGCTTCGGCGCGGCGAGCTACACGCTTGGCTTGCGCGCGCTCCTCGACTATCTCACGCGCGCGTCGAGCCCCTTGGTTTGACAATGTTCTCGATGCGGAACGCAGTCGCGCCGAGCATCGGCACCACCGCGCTTGACGCACCGCGTAATTGACGAGTCCTTCCGACGGAGTACGAAGCGCTCCGCGTCGCATGCCACCCGAGCGAGGCGGCACCGACGTCGCAGCCGACGCCCCTCTCTCTCGACGTCCCTCTCTCGACGTCCCTCTCTCGACGTCCCTCTCTCGACGCCCCTCTCTCTCGACGCCCCTCTCTCTCGACGCCCCTCTCTCTCGACGACCCTCTCGACGGACCGCCCTGTCGAGGGCCCGATCTTTCACCTTCCCCTCACCGCGCCCACCGAAGGGCGCTTCGATCGAGCGCCGCCGAATCGGCCGCGCTGTCACGGACGAGCCTCATGAACATCGATCTGAACCAACTGCGCGCCCTGATGGAAGCGATGCGAGAATTCGAGCTCGACGAGATGGAGCTCGAGAACAGCGAGGAGCGCATCGTGCTCCGCCGCGGCTCCGCGTCCGCCCCCGTCGCGATCGCGCCCGCGCCCGCCGACGTCGTCTACGTGACCTCGCCCTTCGTCGGCACCTTCTACCGCTCGTCGAGCCCCGGTGGAGAGCCCTTCGTGAAGCCCGGCTCGCGCGTGGAGGTCGGTCAGACCCTCTGCATCGTCGAGGCGATGAAGCTCATGAACGAGATCGAGGCCGAGCTCGCGGGCGAGATCCTCGAGGTGCTCGTCGAGAACGGCAAGACCGTCGAGTACGGCGACAAGCTCTTCAAGGTCCGCAAGGGCTGAACGCCGCAGCCGTCGCCGTCGAAGCGACCGCGCGCGATGCCCTCGAAAGAAGTCTCCATGTTCAAGAAGGTCCTGATCGCCAACCGCGGCGAGATCGCGCTCCGCGTCGCGCGGGCTTGCCGCGAGCTCGGCATCCCCACCGTCGCCGTCCACTCGACCGCGGACACCGACGCGCTCCACGTGCGCTTCGCCGACGAGGCCGTCTGCATCGGACCCGCCGAGGCGTCGAAGAGCTACCTCAACGTGCCGGCGCTGATCGCGGCGGCCGAGATCACCGGCGCGGACGCCGTGCACCCGGGCTACGGGTTCTTGAGCGAGAACTCCGACTTCGCCGACATCTGCAAGGCGTGCGGGCTCACGTTCATCGGGCCGACCGCCTCGAACATGAAGCAGTGGGGCCAGAAGGTCCCCGCGCGCGCGCTCGCGAAGTCGCTCGGCCTCCCGCTGATGGAAGGCACCGAAGTTCTCCGCGACGAGAACCACGCGGCAGACGAAGCGACGCGCATCGGCTTCCCCGTGATGCTCAAGGCGTCGGGCGGCGGCGGCGGTCGCGGCATGAAGATCATCCGCAACGCCGAGGAGATGCGCCGCGCGTTCCCGCAGGCGCGCGCGGAGGCGATCGCCGGCTTCGACAACGGTGACCTCTACTGCGAGCGCTACGTCGAAGAGCCGCGGCACATCGAGTTCCAGGTGCTCTGCGACGGTCGCGGAAGCGCGTGGGTGCTCGGTGAGCGCGAGTGCTCCATCCAGCGTCGTCACCAGAAGCTCGTCGAAGAGGCGCCGAGCGTCGCGGTGACCGAGGAGCTCCGACGCGACATGGCGGCGACCATCCGTCGCGCGATGATCGACAGCGCGTACGTCTCGGCCGGCACGCTCGAGTTCCTCATGGACGAGCGCGGGAACCTCTCCTTCATGGAGATGAACACCCGCATCCAGGTCGAGCACCCGGTCACCGAAGCGATCACCGGCGTGGACCTGTTGGTGGAGCAGATCCGGATCGCGGCGGGCGAGCCGATCGACCTCCCGGCCGACATCCCGATCCGCGGTCACGCGCTCGAGCTGCGCATCAACGCGGAGGACCCCGTGACCTACGCGCCGTGGCCTGGGCTCATCACCGAGTACATCGCGCCCGGTGGTCCCGGCATCCGCGTCGACAGCGGCGTGTATGGCGGGTTCCGCGTGCCCGGGAACTACGACTCGCTGCTCATGAAGCTCATCTCCTGGGGGCCCACCCGGGAGATGGCGATCCGCCGAATGAAGCGCGCGGTCGACGAGACGGTGGTCGGCGGGATCCGGACGCTGCTCCCGCTGCACCGAGAGATCCTGCGTCATCCGGACTTCGTCGCGGGCCGACTTTCGACTCGGTTCCTCGAGCGCATGCGCGGTTGAGCACGATCGAATCCGACATCGAGCGCACACGATCCCCCGGTGCTCCCGCGCAGTTCGCGCGACCGCTCAACGCGTCAATCGTGATTCGCCGCGCGCTCCGCGCCACTTCTGCCGAGCGCTCTCACGGAGTTCTCGGTCGACCGAGGGCACCGTTCGCCCGACTCGGTCGGACCGAGCCCGGTAAAATCTCGCGGCTCCCCTCAGATTCCCTCTTGCGATCCTCGACGACGAGCGCAGCATTCGGCTCGCGCACCTCGGCCTCGCGTTCGAGACCGGGGGGGAACTGCGCACCAGCCCCGCCAGCCAGCGGAATCCCTCGGAGGCTTCGCTGCGACGACGACCCTACCGACCGCGGAAGACCACCCCCCATCTCCCACCGCGCTCCTCGGGGCCGACCTACGGGTCGACACACCGATTGGGCGCACCCGGAACAACCCGCGGCCCGACCGACGGCCGCGGGCGCCGACGCCGAACCGCGCAGCACCGAACCGCGCGGCCCCCTCCACCACGCGCCGACGCGGGCTGCAGCCGCTCGACGTCGCGATCGCCTTCGACCTGAAGGAGAGCATCGCGGAGCGCGTACCGACCGACGCGCCGGACGACGCGCTCGAAGAGTACGACTCGCTGGAGACCGTGAAGGCGATCGCCGCCGCGCTCGAGGCGGTCGGACACCGCACGCGCCTCGTGGGCGGCGGGCGCGATTTCGTGCGCTCCATGCTCGACGAGAAGAGTGACTTGGTCTTCAACATCGCGGAGGGCTGGGGCACGCGATCGCGTGAAGCGCACGTCCCGAGCTTCCTCGAGATGATCGGCGTGCCTTTCACGCACTCCGACCCGCTCACCCTCGCGCTGAGCCTCGACAAGGGCCTCGCCAAGCGTGTGGTCGCCAGCCACGGCGTCGCCACCCCGCGCTTCGCGGTCGCGTCGACGGTGAAGGATCTCGCCAAGCTCGAGCTCCGCTTCCCCGTCGTCGCCAAGCCGGTCGCCGAAGGCTCGAGCATGGGCATCCGCGACGGAGCGATCTTCGACTCGCTCGCGGATCTCACCGCCGCGCTCCCGGAGCTCCGCCGCGCCTACCGCCAGCCGGTGCTGCTGGAGGAGTTCTGCTCGGGGCCGGAGTTCACGGTCGGCATCACGGGCACCGGTCCGGACGCCGAGGTCGTGGGCGTGATGGAGATCGTCCCGCGCGGACAGTCGCTCGAGAAGTTCCTCTACTCGCTCGACGTGAAGCGCAACTGGCGCGAGCGCGTCGAGTACCACGCGCCGCCCAAGCGCGACGCCAAGCTCGTGCGCGAGATCGGCAAGCTCGCGCTCGGCGCCTACCGCGCGCTCGAGTGCCGCGACGTCGGCCGCGTCGACGTGCGCCTCGGCGCGGACGGCAAGCCGTACTTCCTCGAGGTGAACCCGCTGCCCGGCCTCAACCCGGTGAGCGGCGACCTCGTGATCCTCGCGGCCGGCCACGGCGTGAGCTACCCGCAGCTCATCCAGAAGATCGTCGACAGCGCCCGCAAGCGCCTCGCGATCTGAGCGCACCTCGAAGAACGACATGCTCGTCGACGTTGCCTACGACGCGGCGGCGGCGAAGGCCGAGGGGCCCGAAGCGACCGCGATCGCCGAGGTGGTGCAGACCGCCGAAGCGATCGCGGACGCGCTCCGTCGGCTCGGTCACGACGCGCGTCCGTTGCCGCTCGAAGACCACGCGGCGGCTCAGATCCGCGCGTCGCGCGCGGACGTGATCTTCAACCTCGCGGAGTCGTTCCGCGGGAGCAGCGCCCTCGAGCCTGCGATCGCGTGGCTCTACGAGGTCGAGCGCAAGGCCTACACCGGCGCGCATGCGAGCGCGCTCGAGCGCTGCTTGAACAAGTCCGTGACGCGTGCGCTGCTTCGCGAGGCGGGCGTCGCGGTACCCGAAGGACGCACGATCCGGAGCGCGGACGAGCCGCTGCGCGCGCTCCCCTACCCACTCTTCCTCAAGCCCGCGCAAGAAGACGCGAGCCACGGCATCGATCTCGGCAGCGTCGTGCACGACGAGACCGCCGCGCGCGCACGCGTGGCGTCGCTGCTCGGGCGCTTCGGTGGCGCGGTGATCGCCGAGGCGTGGATCGACGGTCGCGAGCTCAACGTGTCGATCCTCGACGACGGCGCCACGCTCCAGGTGCTCCCTCCCGCGGAGATCGACTTCTCCGCGTTCCCGGCCGGCGCGCCGCGCGTGCTGACCTACGCGGCGAAGTGGGACGAGAGCAGCGACGAGTACCGTGGCTCGCCTTCCGTCGCAGCCACCCTCGACGACACGCTTCGTGCGCGGGTGGAGGCGACCGCGCTCGCGGCGTTTCGTGCGCTCGGGCTGCGCGGCTACGGTCGTGTCGACCTGCGCGTCGACGCAGCAGGCACCCCCTTCGTGATCGACGTGAACCCGAACCCTGCCCTCGCACCGGATGCTGGGCTCGCGCTCGCCGCCGGTCGCGCCGGCCTCGATTACGGAGCGCTCGTGGAGCGCATCGCGTGCGAAGCCTTCGCGCGCGCGCCGAAGCGGGCGACGTCGGGATCCGATCGCGTCTGCCTCGTGCCGCTGCGCGCCGCGCACCGCGACGCGTTGGTCGCGCAGGTCCGCGCGACGGCGGCGTTCCGCGAGGACGAGCTCGAGGTCGCGGCGGAGCTGCTCGACGAAGGCGTGCGCGCAGCGGACGAAGGCCGTGAGCATCCGGACTACCTCTTCGTGGTGGCCGAAGACGTGGTGGCCGAAGACGTGGTGGCCGAAGAGACGCCCGGCGCGAGCGGCTCGGCGCGGCCCGTCGGCTACGCCTGCTTCGGGCTCGCGTCGCTGAGCGACGGAGTGTTCGATCTCTATTGGATCGTGGTCGATCCGAGCGTGCAGGGCCGCGGGGTGGGTCGCTCGCTGCTGCGAGCCGCGGAGCGCGAAGCCGCCGCGCGCGGTGGGCGCTGGCTCGTCGCGGAGACGAGCGGCATGCCGAGCTACGAAGCCACGCGCGCGTTCTACCTCGCGTCGGGTTACGTCGAGCTGGGTCGCCTGCCGGAGTTCTACCGCGCGGGCGACGACAAGGTGCTCTACGGACGCCGGTTGGATCTTCCCGCCGGCGCGTGACGCGAGCGACCATGGCCGCGCAGCGCGCACTGGCACGCCGATACGAAGCGAAGCGCGCGATGCGCGAGGGGATCGTGAATGCGGAAGCTGACGGTGCTCAACGCCGAGACGGCGCGATTCGAATGTGTGTTCCCGACCTGCGGCGGCGCGTGCTGCAAGGGCTCGCGTCCGCCCGCGACGCCCGCGGAGATCGCGCACCTCGAGGCGCTCCTACCACGCGTGCTCGAACGACTGCGCCCGAGCGCGCGTCGCACCGTCGAGGAGCGTGGCTTCGTCACGCGCCGCAAGAAGAGCGGCAACGCGACGGTCGCGATCGATCGCGGGGAGTGCGTGTTCTTCCACGAGGGCTGCACGCTCCACGTGCTCGCGGTCGAAGAA
>JALOQC010000084.1 GCA_025453555.1 Myxococcota bacterium
CGTCACATCTCGGGCTCGTCGGGTGGCAGCTCGATGCGGGAGAGTGCTTCGGCGGTGAAGTCGTTCGGGTCCACGCCGAGCCGCTCGGCTTCGCGGGCGCGCTGCTCGGGCGGGAGGTTGCCGAGGAAGGACTCGAGCGGCACGGGCGGGTTGCCGCCCTGGCTCTCGACGCGCTCGAGCTCGGCGATGCGTTCTTCGCGCAGCGGGTCGTCCCACTCCGCGTCGGCGAAGCCCTCGCGCGAGGTGCAGACGTACGCGCCGGGGTAGGCGTCCATCGGCTGCACGGCGGGACTCTGGCTCTCCGCGTAGCGGAAGCCGCGGAGCTGCTCGAGTCGAAACGGTGGCGCCGCGCCGCTGTCGACGAGCGCCTTGCCGAAGAAGCTCAAACGAATTTCCTGCAGGCCGGGCGTGAGATCGCCACGCCACTTCGTCCACGCCACGGGCGCTTCTCCTTCGCCCCAGAGGTTCGCGTCGACGTTGAAGAAACCGGGTTCCGTGACCTCCACGTCGACGTAGATCGCGAGCGAGCCCGCCTCCACCGCGTCGCGGAAGGTGCCGGTGAAGCGCGCGGGCTGGGCGCCGGGCGGGCTCCAGAGGGCGGAGAGGGCGGCGCGGGCCGGACGCGCCGCGCCGTCGTAGGTGAACTCGATCACGAACATGAGATCGATCGATCGGCGGGGGACGTTCGGGAACGCCTGCGCGGGGACGAGCTCATGCACCCAGCGGTCGCCCTCCCGCGTGTACTCGAGCCGTACGGGTTGGCGCTGCTGCGGCGTGAGCTCCTCGCCGCGTCGCGCGTTCGGGGCGACCCACGCTTGCAGCACCTCTGCCTCGATGGGCTGGTCGTCGCGGCTGACCTGGAGCCAGCTCCGGATCGGCCCTTCGCCCATCACCCACGCGAGGTCGGCGGTGTAGAGGTAGGTCGTGCCCTGCTCATCGCCCTCGACGGGGTTCGAGCCGTGCTGCTGGCGGTTCCAGTCGATGAGGTCGTGGTGGCGCTCCGGCTCGAGCGGGCGCGAGTCGGGCGGGTAGGCGCTCATCGTGCGGTAGACGTCGAGCGCGCTCACCATGCGTCCGCTCGGGTAGCGCGGCGTCGGGCCGCTCGTGGGCGCGCCCGAGAGGAGAGCCGCTTCGCGCTCGGCCGAGCTTCGGCCGCGCGTCGGCGGCGCCACGTCGCGCCACTCGTTCCCGTCGAAGCGCGTGCGTGGGCGATCTTCCTCCGCGCGGACCTCGACCGCAGCGACCTCTTCTCCGTCCTCGCCCGCCGACGTACCGCGATCGCGCAGCGCCCAGAAAAGACCGAGGCCGCCGATCACGATCGCCATCGCGATCCCGATCCAGCGGCCTCCAGAAGACTTCGTCGTGCCCAAGCCCGTACCCCTACGCCCGAGGGTACCGCACCTCGCTCACACCTCGCTCAGCATCCCGATTCGAGGCATTGAATGTGCTGGGTCTTCACCTTGAAGTGGTCTTCGTTCACGCCATCGCAGCGGTAGGCGGTGTAGTGGTTCGTCCATTGAGTCGCCTGACAGCCGTGGTCGTACCCGTTCGTGTTCGTGTAGCTGTAGGCGGAGTGAGGTGCGACGACGCCGTCGTCGTTGCCGGGGAGGAAGGGGTGGGTCGCGCCGGCGCCGCAGCCCCAGCAGTAGCCGTCACCGCCGACGTTGTAGACCGCGACGGGCACCGCGTTGTGGTTGAAGCCGGGGCGGCGGTGGACGCTGGGGGCGATCTCGTCCGCCATGTCGCAGCCGCCGAAGAGCTCGGACATCCAGCCCATGTTCGAGATCTCGCTGCCGCCCTGGTTGCCCGCGGTCGTGAAGATCCAGGCGATCTTCCACTGGTTGCCGTAGACGGAGAGCGTCTCGGTCGTGACCGCGCCGCCGTTCGAGTAGGCCATGACGTAGCACCAGTTGGTGCCCTTGCAGTGCTGGTCGAGGATGCCCTTGAACTGCGCCACCGCCTGCTGGTGGTCGTACCGCTGGTCCACCCACGCATCGACGTGGGTGTTGATCCACGAGAGGTTTGCCCTTCGGGGCGTCTCACCCTTGCTCGAACCGTCGAGCCAGTTCGTCGACCCGAGACCGTTCACGTAGATCATCGTCTGCGCGTCGGCGACCGAGGGGAGGAGCGCGAAGGCGACCAGGGCGAGGGTGGCGAGCGTCTTCATGCCCCGAGACTGAGCAGCGTTCGTGCCACGCTGTTTTCTCGGGGAATTCGTGCGAATCCAGAGTCGTGCTCGATTTTTGGACGAGTGCGATTGTTTAGAAATTGAACACGTTGTCCGAAAATCGAACGAGCCTCACCCGGGGTTCTCGAGGTACTTCGCCAAGTCCTCCGCCCCCCCGACGAGCACCCCGCGGTGGAAGACCATCGGGAACGTCGGCCAGCCGCTCCACATCTTCAGCGCGTTGCGTCGGCGCCAGAGCTTCAGGTAGCTGCCGTACTCGAGGTAGTGGAACGCGAGCCCCTTGCCCTCGAGGATCTTGCGGGCCTTCTTCACCACGGGGTTCTGGGCCATGCCCACGACCACCCACTCGTGCGCCGCGACGGCGGCCTCGACCTCGTCGACGATGTCGCGGTGACTCTCGGCGACCTTCGATCGGATGGAGGGGTGGATGCGGGCTTCGGGCAGGACGTGTCGGGTCATCGAGCGCGCATGACGTCCGCGGAGCGCGGCTCGTTACGCGCGAACCCCTCGCGTGCGCGCTCCACGCGCACCGCGTCCGCACGATCGATCCGAATCTGCTCCCGCAAACGTGGAAGACCTCGCGCACCGATCACACCAGCTCGCGCAGCCGCGCGACCTCGCCGCCTCCGAGCCAGCCCGCGCGATGCTCCTCGCGCAGGCCCGCGAGGCGCCGCTGCAAGAACGCGCGCGCGTCGCTCACGTGCTCGGGCGTGCGATCGCATTCGAGCGCGGCGAGCCACACGAGCGCGAGACCTTCTTCCATCGAGGCGAGCTCGCTGCGCGCCGCGACCGCCGACCGCGCGGCGTCCACCGCATCGGTGGTGCGTCCCGCGCGCAGGGAAGCGCGCGCCTTCGCGGCCGTGCACAGGACCTTCAACGGCGGGATCGCGGCGACGAGGCGCTCGGCCGCTTCGGCCTCCGCGACCGCGACCGCGGCGTCGCCCGCGAGCAGCGCGATGCGGCTAAGGTAGAAGCGCGCGCCGCCTTCGATCGCGGGCTGCGCGAGGCGTTGCCCGATCGCGAGCGCGCGCTGCTCGTGCTCGCGCGCCTCGGCGAGATCGCCGCGCAGCGCGCGCGTCCAACCGAGGTTCTGCGAGGCGAAGCCCGCCACGAAGTCGAGCCCGAGCCGCTCCGCGCTCGCGAAGGCCGCGCGCAGCTCGCGCTCCGCGTCCTCCAGCGCGCCGATCTCGATCCAGCCGTAGCCGAGGCGCACGCGTTGGTTGCAGGCGTGGCGCTGATCGCCCGCCAGATCGTACGCGCGCAAGGCCGTGACCGTCGCGTCGAGGTACGCGCTCACCTGCCCCGCGTGCAGCGCGATCGCGGCGCGTGTGGTCTCGACCCAGGCCTCGGCGATCGCGTCGTAGGCGCGGCGCGAACGCAGGAGCTCGGCGAGATCGAGCATCGCGGCGAAGCGCGCCTCCGCGCCCGCGCGGTCGCCGAGCCAGAGGTGCTGATGTCCCGCGCGGCAGAGCGCGACGAGGCGCTCGCGTCGTGCGGCGTCGTCGTCGCGGCAGGTTTGCTCCGCGAGCAGAGCGGACCAACGTCGGAGCGCGTCGCGATCACCCTTCGAGCCGGCGGCGATCAGCAAGCTGCCGAGCGCTTGGTACCACTCCGCGCTCCCACCCGGCAGCGCGCCGAGGGCCTGCTCCGCGTGGGCCGCGGCGTCGTCGCGCTTGCCGCGCCAGCGCATCGCCTCCGCGCGCCAGAGGTGCAGGCGTCCGAGCACGGAAGGCGCGAGCTCGTCCGCGTCGAGGCCGCGTGCGGTGCGATCGAGGACCGCGTCGAGATCGTTCGCCTCGAACGCGCGCACGGCGGCTTCGGCGTACCAGCGCGCGGCCTCGCGGGGATCGCCGCCGAGGCGGTAGTGCTCGGCGAGCACGTCGGGCTCGCGTTCGTCGTGCTGCGCGAGCCACTCCGCCGCGAGCCGATGACCGAGGCGCCGATCGTCCTCCGTGAGCGTCGCGTAGGCCGCATCGCGCATGAGCGCTTGGCGGAAGCGGTGCTCGGCTTCCCCCGCGAACGTCGAGGTGGTCGACGACGCGACGAGCTCGTCCTCCGCGAGCCGCGCGAGCCAACGTTCGACGTCGACCTGTCCCGCGCGCGCCTTGCCGAGCAGGTGCGTGACGCCGCCGCTCCAGAAGGTGCCGCCGAACACGCTCGCCGCGCGGAGCACGCGACGCGCCGCCGGGTCGAGCCCCGCGAGGCGCGCTTCGGCCATGCCGAGCACACCGTCGGGCATCGCACTCTCGCCGCGCGCTGCCGCGCGAACGAGCTCTTCGAGCAGGAACGCGTTGCCGTCGCCGCGCTCCACCACGCGCGCCACGAGCGCCTCGTCGGCCTTCGGCAACGCCGCGCGCACGAGCCGCGCCGCGCTCCGTCGCGTGAGCCGCGTGAGGTGTAGGTCTTGGCGATCGCGCTCCGCGAAGAGCTCCGGATGCACGACGTCGACCTCGGGGCGCGCGCTCGCGACCACGAAGAACGCGCGCTCTTCGAGGTGCCGCAGCAGCGCGTCGATCGTCTGAAGGCTCGCGCGATCGGCCCACTGGAGATCTTCGAGCGCGAGCACGACCGGGCGCCGCGCGCACTCGAGCGCGAGCCAGTCCTCGAGCGCCGCGCGGATGCCGTCCGCCATGAGCTGCGGATCGCGCCGCGCGGCGTCCACGCTCGCGAGGCCCTCGCCCGCGAAGGGAACGCGCAGCAGCTCGCCGAGGAAGACCACGAGCCGCGCCTTGTCCGCCCCGCTCGCGACCTCGCCGATCCGCGCCGCGAGCTTGCGTCGGCGCACGTCGAGCGGCTCGCCTTCGACCAGGCTCGCCGCGCTCCGCACCGCGCTCGCGAGGGTCGCGTGCGGTGCGCTCCGCATCGCGTCCGCGCGGCCGAGCAGCACCGTGGGCGTGACGTGCGTGGGCCCGAGGGACACGCCGGCGAGCTCGCGGAGGAGCTCGTGCAGGAGCCGCGTCTTGCCGCCGCCGGCGGGCGCGGTCACGAGCACGACGCGCGCGACCGGCTCGTCGATCACCTCGTCGTAGAGCGCGCGCAACGTTCCGAGCTCGCGTTTTCGACCGACGATCGGCACGTCCGCGCCGAGCAAGGTGCGGCGCGGCACGTCGTGCAGGCCGACCCCGAGCAGCACGCGCGCGCCGACCTTTCCGTCGCGCGCGAAACGATCGTCGAGGAGCCCGTCGACCACGTCGTCGATGCGCACCGGGCGACGACCGTCGCGCGGGGTCGGCACGTCGCGCAGCGCGCTCGCGCCGCGATCGACGACCTCGCCTGCGGGAAGCCGCGCGGTCAGCACGCTGCGACCGGCGACCACCACGATCGGCGCGTCGGGCAACACGTCGCGCACGGCCAGCGCGAGGCGCGCCGCGCGATCGGCTTGGTCGGTGACCACGCCGGTGCGACCCGCGACGGTCACCACCATCGAGCCGTCCGCCAGCAGCTCGGCCTGGCCGCCGTGCGCGCGCGCGAGCTCGAGCAGCTCGCCCTGCAGATCGGTCGCGAGCTCGCCGGTCGAGAGCACGGTCGGCACGCTCGCGCCGTAGCGCCCGACGTCCGCGACCATCACCACGCACACGAGGCGTTGTTCGCGCTCGCCGAGCGCGGGTCGCAGCGAGGTGCGCGTCGGAGGGAGGCCGACGCCCGGCGCTTGCAGCTCGAGCGCGTCGAGGGCTTCGAGCACCGCGGCGCCGTCGGCGGGTCGCTCTGCGGGATCCTTTGCGAGCATCGCGCGCACGAGGGCGTCGAGCCCGCTCGGCACGTCGGGTCGTGCGGTCACGAGGCTCGGCGGCTCTTCGAGCAGGATCTTCGCGAGCACCGCGATCGGCGTCTCGCCCTCGAAGGGGCGCAGGCCCGCGAGCGCCTCGAAGAGAACCACACCGAGCGCGTAGACGTCGGTGCGCGCGCCCACGCTGCGCTCCGCGCGCGCTTGTTCCGGCGACATGTAGTGCGGCGTGCCGATCGCGGCGCCGGTTCCGGTGAGGGGGTGGCCGCCCACCACGCCGCGCGCGATGCCGAAGTCGAGCACTTTCGTTCGCGCGGGATCGCCGCCTTCGAGGAAGAGGTTCGCGGGCTTCACGTCGCGGTGCACGAACCCGCGTTGGTGCGCGACCTGGAGCGCGGCTGCGGTGAGCCGCGCGAGCGCGATCGTCTCCGCGATCGACAGCGGCTCGCGCATCAGGCGCTCGGCGAGCGTGTGCCCTTCGAGCCACTCCATCGCGAGCCACGCGTCCTCGCCCGACGCGGAGTGCGCGACGTAGCGGACGATCCCCGGATGCGAGAGCTGCGCGAGCACCGTGGCCTCGCGCGCGAAGCGCTCCAGATCGACGGCCTCTTTCGAGCGGAGCCGCTTGAGCGCGACCTTCGTCTTCGTCTCGCGATCGAGCGCCTCGTGCACGGTGCCCATGCCGCCGGCGCCGATGGCGCGGCCGAGCTCGAAGCGTCCCCCGACGAGCGTCGTCACGGCGCGATCGTACACGAGCGCGTGGTGGGCACGGGCGTTCGATCGCCTGCGGTCATGCGCGATGGACGCGGTGACGGGGACGGTGACCGAGACGGTGACGGAGACGGCGACCGAGACGGCGACCGAGATGGCTCAGTCGTGGCGACGTCGACGGCGCCACGCGATCGCCAGCGCGAGCGCGAAGAGCCAGAGCGGCGCGTCGCCGTGGTGGCCGACGCTGCAAGTCTTCTCCTCCGCACCACCCGCCGCACCGAAGCTCGGCGGGGGCGGGAGCGCGGGCGCGCTCGGCGTGGGCGCGACCTGCGCGCTCGGCGCGGGCGCGCTCGGCGTGGGCGCGACGTGCGCGTTCGGCGCGGGCGCGCTCGGAGTCGGGGCGACCTGCGCGCTCGGCACGGGGTGCTCGGGCTTCACGGTCGGAGGAGGCGTGGCGGGCGCGGGCGGCCAACCCGAAGGCGCGGAGGAGCCGGGCTCGATGCCGAGGAGCGCGACGCGATCGAGCAACACTTCGCCCGGCCAGAGATCGTGGCGCGCTTCCCACATCGACTCGGCCGTCGCGAAGCGTCGCGCCGCGCTGCGCTGTTGGGCCTCGGTCGCGCAGCCGGTGTGCTCGACCACGTACTGCACGTGGTACGCGCTCTCGCCTTGGCGCGCCCGAGTGTTCAGCGAGGGAGTCCGCCATCGGCGCGTCATCCGGAGCGGCGTGCTCGCGCTCTGCAAGACGAGGTCGTCGCGGAGGTCGGTGCCGTAGCGATGGCGCATGCGCGTCACCGTCCAACGTCGCGTCGCATCGGGACGTGTGCGGGCGAAGGCTAGGCTCGGGTCGTTCGCGACACCGAACGGCGCGACGTCGCTCCACCGAACGTGTCTTCCCACGTTGTGCGCGTACTCCGTGATCGCAGCGCCTGGCGTGCGTCGAAAGATCTCGTCGGAGATCGAATTGTAGAGCTCGGCCATCGAGCCCCGCGCGGAGGGGCGCATACGCAGATCGGTCGGTGCGTCGACGTTCGGGCGGTTCGCCACCACGTAGCGGCCCTCGGTCGAGAGCACGTAGAGGAGCACCTCTTGTTCACCCGGGCTGTTGAGCGTGCCGAGGCGCACGGGAACCACGAGCTGATCGGAGTCGTACTCGATCTGGATCGGCGACAGCATCATCGAGTCGCCGAGGCGCTGGGCGCGGCTCGGATCGGCCCGCAGCAGCACGAAGCGATGGTTGGTCTCGATGTAGCCGCGCAGCATCGCGGACGCGCGCTCCGGCAGCTCGAGCCCACGCTGACGAAGGAAGGTGAGCAGGCCCGTCGACTCTTGCGCACCGAGGAGCGTCACGTCGTATTCGGCGACCGGCCACTCGTCTTGGATCTCGATGCCGAGCTCTTCGGGCGTCGGTGCCGCCGCGCTCTCGGATCGCCCACTCCCGCCGCCGAATCCGTCCGCGGTCGCAGACGCACGCATCGGTGCCGGTCGCGGACGGCAGTTCGGCCAGACGTGTCGCACGCGTGGTGCGGTGCGTGCGTCGAGGCGACGAAAGGCGGTGCCCGTGATGGTGCGGACCGCGCTGCGCTCGATGCTGCTCGGGATCGGCACCACCATCGAGAGCTCGACCGCAGGACCTTCGTACGCGGCTTCGATGGTGAGCACGGTGCGACGCCCGTCGCGCACCAGCACCACCGCGGAAGCCGGGTTGTAGCTCGGGTCGAGCTGCGCGCCGGCTTGGGCGCTGGTGCTCGTGGCGGGCATCGGCGGACGCAACATGCAGAAGCACGTCGCTTCGACCACGGAGGGCGGCAGGATCACCGTCGCGCTGCAGAGCATCGCGAGGCTCAGGACGATGGGGCTCGTGCGTTTCATGGCGTGGGCTCGGGGGGGTGGCGGTTCGTGGAGAGAGCAGCGCTCGTCGGTGCGCTCGGTGGGCTCGTCGTCGGCGCGTTCGTGACGCGCGGCGCGCTCGTCGGAGGGCTCGTCGGTGGCGCGTTCGTGACGGGCAGCGCGCTCGACGACGTCGTGACCGAGCGCAGGTCGATCGTCGGGATCGGGAGCCGGTCGCGCGCGCAGGTAGGCTCGTTCGCGTCGCAGCGAAGTCGAAGCGCGGTCTCGTCGTCCGGGCGTCGATGCGTGAGGTAGGCGCGCATCGAGGCCTCGTCGTCGCGTGCGACCGCGACGCTGCGCAACAGACCTTCGTCGCGCGGTTGGAGCGCGAGCCCGGGCGCGGCGGCCGCCTCGACATCTTCGGATCGCCCGGCGGCGCCTAGCGATCGTGCGTGATCGCGGTGCGCCGCGGTGTCGAGCGTGGCGACGGCGGCGACACGCGCGTAGGCGTCGGCGGCTTCGGAGAAGCGCCAGACGCGCTCGAACGCTTCACCGCGCACGCGATCGATCGCCGGGTGCGCTCCGAGGGTCGCTTCGACCTCGTCCGCGAGCGCGAGCGCACGATCGGGCCGCGCGAGGCGTGCTTCGAGCCGCGCGAGCTCGAGCCGCACCTGCGCGCGAGCGTGGGCGTCGGGCGCGAGAGCGAGCGCCCGCGCGAGGCTCGGCCGCGCGTGCTCGAGGTGCTCCGAGACGTCGTTCAGGAGCGCGAGGCCGTGATCGTAGAGACGCGACCACGCGGGGCGGCTCGAGCGTTCGCGAGCGTCCAACACCGCGTGTGCGATCTCGATCGCGGGCTGCGGTGCGCACCCGTCGATCGGCACGCCACCTGCCGCGCGAACCGCGTCGTCGAACGCGCGACCTCGGGCCGAGCGGGTCGCTTCGCAGCCGAGGGCGCGCACGCCTGCGGTGTGTCGGCGCGCGACGAGCGTCGCCTCGAACGAGAGCGGCAGCGCGGCGGCTTCGGGGACCACGAACGCGTAGCGCGCGGCGCGCGCGTCGCGAGGGCCGATCGTGTGATCCCACGCGAGCGCGCGGAAACGATGCGTGAAGTGCTCACGCTCGATCGTCCCGTCGTCGGCGAGCACCGCGGTGCCGAGCACGAAGGCGGTGGGATCGGGCTCGACCTCGTGGGTGGTGCCGGCCTCGGCCACGAGCGCGCCGCTCGCGTCGCGGACCTTCAGCGTCACGTAGTGGTCGCGCAGATCGCGCGCGCCGCCCGGGAAGAGGTGCCCGACGCCGACGTTGCGGATCACCACGTCGACCGTGACGCGCTCACCCGCCCTCAGGCGTGCGCGCTCCGGCAGCAGCTCGCGCCGACCGTCCTGGTGCACGAGCCCGATCACGTCGATCGTGGCCGCGCTCGATTGCCGCGCCGCGATCGTCGCGAGCTGGCGCTCGTCGTCGGTCGCCGCGGCGAGCGCGCTGATGCGCTGCGCGTGCTGGTCGCCCCACGCCGAGCCGCGCCAGGGTCCCGCTTCGTCGAGGCCAGGCAAGTGGCTCGAGTTGCCGGTGAAGGTGCCGAGGAAGCCGCGGTGGCAGCTCCCGCAGAGCTTGGGCGTGCGCAGCACCGGTGACGCGAGGCGCGCGCGGTGGAGCGCGATCTCGTCCTCGTCGTTCGGATCGGGGATGGGCACCGGCGCGCTCGTGAGGGTGTAGCTGCCGTTGCCGTCGCTGCGCGCGTCGACGATCGAGTGGCAGACGAGGCAACCCACTCCGACGCGCGTGAGCGGATCGTCCGGCTCGATCGGGTGATCCATCGATCCCGCGACCAACATCACGGGGTCGTGGCAGCCGGCGCAGTGACGGCTCGCTTCGAAGCCGACGTCCTCGCGCAGCCGATCGACGGTCGCGCGGTACCACGGGTTGTCGAAGGAGGAGCGCGCGTGGGCGCTCGACGCGTGCTGCGCGACCTCGTCGCGGTGGCAGTCGACGCAGACTTCGTCGCCGGTGAGCACCTCGACGTTCGCGTGCTCCTCCGCGAGGCGGAGCTGCGAGGGCGTGTGATCGACGACCGCGTGGGTGTTCGCGTCACGGGTCGCGTCGAGGGGGGGCTCGACGACGTTCGACTCGTCGCAGCCGAGCGGGACCACGAGCGCGAGGAGGGCGAGCCGACGGATCGTGCGCCGCACGCCGGACATCGATGCGCTCGTGGTTCCTCGCGCCTTCCCCTGCACGTCCCCTCCTCGCACCACGCCGTGCTCGACCGCGCGCAGTGTCCGCCGAGGCGCGTCCACTCCACGGTGGGCACGCCTCACCCTCGTGCCCACGAGCCCCCGAAACGTGACCGGCGTCGACGTCGATCGCGATGGTCGGCGGCTGACCCCGCCGACTCGAAGGATCCGATCCGTACCACGAAGCACCGCGACCTCGACGCACGAAGCCCGCGACGGGTCTACGACGTCCGCATCCGTCGTGGCGACCGCGTCTACTCGCGGCCGCGGCGCTCGAGCTCGGCGCGGAGCCGGTTCAGCTCGTCCTCCGCGCGTTGCGCGCGTTCCGCCTCCGTACGCGCACGTTCCGCCTCCATGCGTGCCCGTTCCGCCTCCGTGCGTGCCCGCTCGGCCTCCGCGTCCCGCTCTTGCTCGAGCTGCGCGACCATGCCTTCGAGGCGTGCCGCGAGATCGCGCGGAGTCAGCAGCTCCGCGTTCGCGTGGAAGAAGCACAGGCGTCCGTGCTGAAGCGAGAGCTCGAGCTCGAGCACCTCGCTCGGGTACCGACCGGCCTGGGGGACGACGCGGGTGTAAGCGGTCGCGCCGGCCGCGAGCCGGTAACCCGTGAGGTGCTGGCGCGCGCGGTCGTAGATGAAGTACTCCGGGATGCCGAGGCGGGCGTAGCGCGTGACGTCGAGCTCCGCGTCCTTCTTCCGGTCGCCCCCGACGTGGACTTCGAGGACCCAGTCGAGGCCTCGACCCTCCGCGCTCACCACCCACTTCATCCGGTCGTGCACGGGCACGTCGAACACGACCAGAACGTCGGGCGCGAAGCGTGGCTCGTCGGGGTAGTACGTCGTCAGCTCCGCCGCGACGTACACCTGCTTCCCTCGCCGTCGGAACCACTCGCGCAGCGTCTCGCGGGCGTCGTTCTTGGCGTCGTAGTGCAGATCGCCTTCGGGCGGCGAGGCCTCTGCGTCGGTCATCGAGGCCGGCAGCGCTTCGACCGCCGCCGCGCGCTCCACCTCGGACATGCGGTCCCAGGCGTCCTGCGACGGCGCTCGCGGGAAGCGCGCCGAGGCCTCGGCGTCGGTGGTCATGGGCCGAGTATGACAGCACGTCGGGGATCTCGCGACGCCCGCCCCTCGACGATTCGGGCTCCCCCTTGATAGCCTCCGACCGACATGCAGGATCACCAAGAAGCCATGCTCAAGTCGCTCGTCGCCGTCGCGTGGGCCGACGGTCGCGTCGACGACGGGGAGAGCGAAGTCCTCGAGGCGCTGCTCGCGGCCTTCGAGATCGAGGGCGCGGACGCGGACTCCATCCGCGAGTACGCCAAGACGCAGCGTGGCCTCGAGGAGATCCCGCTGACGGACCTCTCGGCGTCGGATCGCCGGCAGCTCCTCCAGCACGCCGTGATCCTCACGTACGTCGACGGAGAGCAGAGCGACGAAGAGCGCACGCTGCTCGGCCAGCTCACCGAGCGCCTGCGCATCCCGGCCGACGAAGCCAAGGAGCTCGTCGAGGCCGCCGAGAAGCGCGCGAAGCGCCTCCTCGAGCTGACCTGATCCTCATGCGCCACTTTCTCCGTAGTCTCGCCGCGATCGTTCTCGCGGCGTGTGGAGACGACGCGTCTCCGATGGACGCGACGATCGACGCACCCGGCGAGGTCGACGCTGGCCCGCTCGAGCCGGCGACCTTCCGCGTGCTCACGTGGAACGTGCAGAACCTCTTCGACGACCGGAACGATCCCGACTTCGCGGACGACGTGCTCACGACGTCGGCGATGAACGCGAAGATCACCGCGATCGCGCGCGTCCTGAACTCGGTCGACGCGGACTTCGTGGCGTTGCAGGAGGTCGAGAACCTCCGCGTGCTCGACCTGCTGAACGCGGCGGTGCCCTCGCTCGGCTACACCGAGCGCGATCTGCGCGACGGCTTCGACGGGCGCGGCATCGACGTCGCCTTCCTCGCCCGCACGCCCGTCACGATGGTGGTGAGCCACATCGGCGAACGCTTTCCGGGCGCGAGCGGTGACGAGACCTACTTCTTCACCCGCGACGCACTCGAGGTCTTCACGACCCCCGGGGGTCATCCGATCACCGTGATGAACGTGCACTTTCGGTCGCAGCTCGACGGCGGCGACGACCGACGCCTCGCGGAGGCGCTCCAAGCGCGACGCATCGCGGACCGGCGGATCCTTCTGGGCACCGAGCGGATGCTCATCATCGGCGACATCAACGACCAGCCGGGAAGCGACGTGTACGACGCGCTCGTGGCGGGCGGCGGGATGGTCGATCTCACGACGCGGATTCCATCCGCCGATCGCTGGACCTTCGTGTTCCGCGGCGTACGTGAGCAGCTCGACTACGCGTTCGCGAATCCCTCGCTCGTCGAGGAGGTCGCGAACGTCCGCATCCTCCACGGGCCCGAGGTCGACGCGGCGAGCGATCATCAACCCGTGATCGTCGAGTTTCTACTGACTCAGTGAGCGCGACGAGGACGACGTGACGAGGACGAGCGCGACGAGGACGACGTGACCCTGCGCGCGCTCCTGCTCGACGCCGGCAACACCGTCGTCTACCTCGACCACGCCGCGATCGCGGAGGAGCTCGGCCTCGACGCACGCGCGGTGCGTGACGCGGAGGGGCCTGCGAAACATCGCTACGAGGCGTCGCTGCGCGAAGGCGGGAGCCACGAGGACGGCTGGTTCCGCTACGTACGCGACGTCATCGCGGGTGCGGGTGCGGTACCCACGTCGTCGCTCGGCGATCTGGACGCGCAGGTGCGCCACCTCCGCGCGGTGCACGATCGCTTCAACCTCTGGCGCCGCATCCCGGACGGTTTGGTCGACGCGCTCGACGCGATCCGCGCCGAAGGTTGGGCGGTCGGCGTGGTCTCGAACTCCGAAGGTCGCCTCGCCGAGCTCTTCGCGCGGCTCGGCATCGCGCGGCTCTTCGACGTCGTGATCGACAGCGCGCTCGTCGGTCTGCAGAAACCCGATCCACGCATCTTCCATCGCGCCACGGACGCGCTCGGGGTGCGCCCGGACGAAGCGGTGTACCTCGGCGACATCCCGGCGGTGGACGTCGACGGCGCGCACGCGGCGGGCCTCTCCGCGATCCTGATCGACACCTTCGACGTGTTCCCGGACTTCGATCGGGCGCCTCGATTTCACGAGACCCGCGACGCGATCGAAGCGCTGCGTGCACGTCGCGTCCCGTGATCTCGGCGCCGTCGCGAGGCTCCGCCGACGTCCTCGCGCGGCGCCTCCTCCAATCGCGGCGCCCATCTCACGTTCGCTTCGTTCAGGGCAGATTCAGCCACCCGGACTCCCCGCATCGCGCCGCCGGCAGACCGCTCCGACGCACGACGTCGTCACGACGATCGCGCAGCCAGCGGACGAGCTCGCCGCGCCACGGTTCGCGCCACTCGGTCGGAACTCTCGCCGGCTCGTCACAGCCGTCGAGCGCCCACAGAGAGAACCGGATCTCGTCCGCGTGGCTCCCGTCGCGCGCGTGCAGGCGCGGCAGCGCGCCGTGCCAACGCAGGAAACGATCGTCGAGCACGAACACCGGGAGCACCGCGAGCTCCACGTCGTGGGGACCACGCACCCGCAGGCGTGCGAAGAGCCCCTCGCGCGTCGCAGCGTCCTCTTCTTTGCGCGGCGACTGACGCCGTGGGCCCGAGAGCCGACCCATGTCGCTCATCGCATTGCCGAGGCCCCACGCGATCGGCACCCCGTGCGCACCGAAGCGCTCCACGCGCATCGGCAGGTGCGTGCCGTGCACCACGATCGCGTCCACGCCCGCGTCCACGAGGCGCGTCGCCCAGCTCGCCCACGACGGATCGGGCTCGGGCTCGAGCTCCGCGACCACGTGCACGATCGCGATCACCGCGTCGTGGGTCGAGGCGCTCCGCTCGACGTTGGTGAGCGCGTCTTCGTCGAGGAACGCGCGCTCCGGATCCCCGACCTCGATCGCGCCTCGATCGAGCCCCACGTAGAGCGCGTGCACCGCGACCTCGCGACCCGGATCGCCCAGCGAGAGCGGCCAGTCGCGCGCAGGATGCACGCCGGCGCCGATCACCGCGAGCCCCGCGCGCCGCGCGCAGCCGATCGTCTCCACGAGGCCGTCGGGCCCTTGATCCATCGCGTGGTTGTTCGCGAGCACCACCGCGTCGATGCCCGCGCGCGCGAGGCCTTCGCACATCCACGGGGCGCCTTGCAGATGCACGCGACGGTGCCGCCCGCCCGGGTGGGGCGTCGCGTCGAGCGAGGCGTCGAGCGCGAAGCGGCGCTCGTCCGCCACCGGCACCTCGAGGTTCACGATCACGAACGCGTCGTCGTCACGCCAGAGCGACGCGGCCGGCTCGAAGGCGGCCGCGAAGCCGTCCGCGGGCTCGTCGAAGGTGCGCGCGAAGTCGCGCAGCGCTTCCCCGTCGAGCACGTCGCCGCCGATCCAGACGACGGTGTCGCGTGGTGCAGGCGTGCGCGAAGGCGGTGGGTCCGCCGTCGCGTGCGGCACGGGCTCGCTCGAGGGCTCGAGGGCGACATGCGGCCGTGACTCGCACGCGAGCGCGAGCATCGCCAAGACG
The DNA here is from genome assembly GCA_025453555.1 of Myxococcota bacterium. Taxonomy (GTDB): domain Bacteria; phylum Myxococcota_A; class Polyangia; order Polyangiales; family Houyiibacteriaceae; genus JACKEH01. The sequence goes on from JALOQC010000084.1 coordinate 15,260, forward strand.
GATGCACACGCTCGTGAGGCGGGCGAGGACGGCACGCGCGAAGTGTGCGTCATCGTGATCGACGTGATCGACGTGATCGAGCGATCGAGCGATCGAGCGATCGAGCGATCGAGCGAGCCGACGGAACGGAGATGCCCGCGCCGTCGACGCGGGCTCCTCACGATCGAATCGTCCGATCAGGGCGCGATGCGCACGTCGTCGAAACCGAAGCCTTCGAGCTGCGTGGTCGCGTCGCTCTGGAACGCATGGCGCAACCGGACCTGCGGGTTGTTACCCGCGCCCGTCAGCGGATGCGACGCGTCGAGCCACGCGCCCGACACGAGGCCCTGGTCGTCCCACACGTCGCGTGCCGCGTCGTTGTACCAGTTGGTCCCGCTCGCGTCGGTGCCGAGCTTGTTCCACGTCATGCCGCCGTCGAGCGAGATCTCGATCCAGCCGGAGTCGACGTCGTTCTGCGTGCGGTAGATGTGGGCGAAGCTCAGCGTCGCCGAGGCGATGCCGCGCAGGTCGAAGCACGGCGACACCAAGTACGACATCTCGGCCGCCGAGTAGTTGCCGGTCAGGTTCGTCACCCACGCGCGCGTGCCCGAAGCCGCCGCGGTGATGTACGCGCCCGCCGGTGTACCCCACGCCCAGCTCGCGTTGGTGCCGGTGGCCTGCCAGCCGCCGGGGCCCGACTCGAAGCTCGTCGCGTACGCCGCACCGATCGCGATCGTCGCGGTCGCGCTCGCGGTGTCGTTGCCCGGGTTCGCGTCGCCGGTCGTGATGAGCTGCACGTCGATGCTCGTGCCGGTGACACCGAGCGACTCCACACGGCTCGCGCCGGGTGCGATCGCGCCGGTGACGCTCCGCACGGTGGGCACGCCGCCGTCCACGCGGAACGTGAGCTCGGTGCCGGTCGCGGTCGCGTCGCCGACGTTCGTGATCACCGCCTCGAACGCGCCGCACGCCGTCACGCTGCTGCGCACGCTGACCGCGAGATCGACCGCGAGCGGTCGGAGCTGCACGTCGTCGACCCCGAAGCCGTCCTCCTCGTTCGAGGGATCGCTCGAGAAGACGTGCCGAATGCGAAGCCGCCGTTGCCCGGCCGAGCCCGGCAGCGTCGCGATCGCGGTGCGCCATCCTCCCGACACCCCGTCCCACCACGCGTTCGCGGTGTCGTTGTACCAGTTCTGCGATGCCGCCCCGGACGGCACCTTCGTCCACGTCGCGCCACCGTCGGTGCTCATCTCGATCCAGCCCTCGTCGCAGCAGCCCTCCGTCTCGTAGACGTGGAGCATCCGCAGGCCGAGGTCCGTCGTGACGTCGCGCGCGTCGAAGCAAGGGGACACGAGGTACGAGAGCTCGTTCGAGCGGTAGTTGCCGGCGGGGTTGGTCACCCAAGCGCGCGTGCCTTCGCCTGCGGCGGAGATGGTCGGACCACTCGGCGTACCCCAGGCCCACGTCGAGTTGGTGCCCCGTTGTGTCCAGCCGCCGTCGCTCGCCTCGAAGCCTTCGCGGTAACCCGCGGGTCCGAGCCGCACGAACGCCGACGAGGGCGCGACCGTCACGCTGTTGTTCGCGGGCACCGGATCGGTCGCGAGGTCCGCGGACACCGTGATGGTGGACGCTGCCGAGCCATCGATGGTGCGCGTCACCGTCGCGCCAGCGGGTAGACCGGTCGGGAAGTTCTCGCGCGCGGGCGACCCACCGTCGATGCTCGTCTCCAGGCGGAACGCGCCGCTCGTGCCCTCGCCTTGGTTGGTCACCGTCGCGACGAGCCGTCCGCACACCGCGGGATCGGGCACGAGCGTCACGGCGAGATCGGCCGGGAACGACTCGCGCACCGTGACCGAGTCCACGCCGAAGCCCTCGCGCGTGATCGAGATGTCGCTCGTGAACCGAAAGCGCAGACGCACGTCCGGGCGCCCCGCGGTGCCCGTGAGCACGTGCGCGGCGCGGACCCAGCCGCCGCTCACGTTGCGCCACTCGTTCCCGGTCTGGTTGTACCAATTGACGCCGGTGTTCTGCAGGCCGACCTTCGTCCACGTCGTCCCGCCGTTGATCGAGACCTCGAGCCAGCCTCGGTCGCAACAGCTCTCGGTCTCGAAGATCAGCCCGAACGACACCACCGGATCGGTCGCCACGCTCGAGAGATCGATGCGCGGCGATTGGATCCAGCTCGACTCGGTGTTCGGGTACTGACCCATCAGGTTCGTCACCCACGCGCGCGTGCCCTCGTACGCGCGGTTGATGACGGAGCCGTTCGGCACGCCGTGCTGCCAGCTCGACGCGGTGCCTCCGGTGACCCAACCGCCCGGACCCGACTCGAAGCCCTCGAAGTAGAAGATGCGCGGACCGGTGCAGACGCCCGCCATGCAGGTGCCGGCGAAGCAGTCGTCGCCCGTCATGCACGTCAGGCCGCCCGAGCACGGGCCGCAGCGGTCGCCGCCGCAGTCGACGTCGGTCTCGGTGCCGTTGCGCACACCGTCCGCGCACGACACGCAGGTGCCGCTCTCGCATCGCCCCGACAGACAATCGCCCGGCACCGTGCACGAGCCTCCGTCGTCGCAGCCGGGGCATTCGCCACCGCAGTCGATGCCGACCTCGCCGCCGTCCATCGTGCCGTTGGTGCAGCTCACGCTGCGGCAGTAGCCTTCGATGCACGTCGAGCCGGTGCAGTCGCGGTCGCTACCGCACGCCTCGCCGCTCATGCAGGGCCCACACTGGGTGCCGCCGCAGTCGACGTCGGTCTCGTCGAAGTCGCGCACCGAGTTCGTGCAGCTCGCAGCGACGCAGAAGCCACCCACGCAGCTCCCGCTCGCGCAGTCGTCCATCTCGACACATGCGCTGCCGAGCCCGCAGCCCGTGCAGGAGCCGCCGCAGTCGCGACCCGACTCGTCGCCGTTGCGGACGCCGTCGGTGCAGCTCGGCGCGATGCAGATCCGACCGATGCAGACGCTCGAAGCGCAGTCGGACGAGATCTCGCAGCGACCGTCGACCGCGCAACGGGCGGCGCAGGTCGGGCCTCCGCAGTCGACGCCCGTCTCGTCGCCGTTGCGGCGTCCGTCCGAGCAGCTCGCGGGCATCGGGCCACCGTCGGGCATCGACGCGTCTGGCATCGAAGCGTCCGGCTCGATCGGGCCGCCGTCGGGGTCCACCGCCGCGTCGCCACCCGCGTCCGTGCCGGCCGCATCCGGAAGGGGGATCCCAGAGTCTGGCCTCGCGGCGTCGATCCCACCCGAGTCGACCATCATCATCGGCCGGTCGTCGTCACCGCACGCTGCGAGCGTGACGCCCACGATCACCCATACGAGCTTCGTCTTCACGCGATCTCCATCCCCGACCGGCGTCGCGGTCGCTGCGCCGTCGCCCAACTCGACGTGCACATCCATCCACCGTCCATCCCGACGGCTCCATCTCATCCGCCCCGATCCATCCTCGGGGCTCACGTCGACGGGTGGTGCCGTCGCGCGCGACCGCGCGATGTAGCATCCGTGAGGCGTCCCGCACGCGAGCACGTGCGCAGACGGTGTGTCGGCGTCGTACACGACCGGTGTAGGCGACCGCCCCATCGCGGACGGATCGCTCGACTTCCACGGAGGATCCGCCCTCGACCGATCGGACACCATCGGGGTGGATACGTCGGCGAGAGAACGTGCGAAGCTCGCGAGGTCGGTCTCGCGGGGACGCGCTCAGCTCCGCGAACGACGCGTGCTCAATCTGCGGCACCGGATGCTGCCCAGACCTCCACCCCGAGGGACCCCGACAGGCATGACGCACCCCAAGATCTTCGTGCTCGACACCAACGTCCTCCTCCACGATCCGCAGGCGATCTTCAAGTTCGAGGAGAACACGGTCGTCATCCCGATCTACGTCATCGAAGAGGTCGATCAGTTCAAGAAAGAGCTGAGCGAGCGAGGACGCAACGCGCGCCTCATCGCGCGCACGCTGGACGAGCTCCGAGAACAGAACGGGCACTCGCTGCAGGACGGCGTCGACATCGCGGAGGGGGGCCGGCTCGTGATCGCGACGCCCGCGGACGCCGAGCTCTGGCGCAGCCGCGACAACCGTCAGATGGACCACGCGATCCTCGGCACCGCGCTCGAGCTTCGCGACGCGCAGCCGGAGCGCAAGGTCATCTTCGTCACGATGGACTCGAACCTCCGCATCCGCGCGGACGCGCTCGGGCTGCTCGCAGAGAACTACGAGGGTGGACGCCTCCACGTCACCGAGCTCTACACGGGCATCATTCGGGTGCAGGTTCCCAAGGAGATGGTGGACGTCCTCGGCAAGCGTGACGCCGTGGAGCTCGGCGAGCTCACGCCGAAGAGCGATCTGTATCCGAACGCCGGCGTCGTGTTGGAGAGCCGCGATCAAGCGCGTCACACGGCGCTCGGCCGCTGGGACGCGGTGAACCAGAAGGTCATCCCGCTGCGCGTGAGCCGCGAGGGGGCGTGGGGCATTCGTCCGCGCAACCTCGAGCAGACCATCGCGCTCGATCTCCTGCTCGACCCAGAGATCCACCTCGTGACCCTCGTGGGCAAGGCGGGCACCGGAAAGACGCTCCTCGCCGTGGCGGCGGGCCTGCAGCACGTGCTCGACGACGGGGCCTTCGCGCGCCTCGTGGTCTCCCGCCCGATCTTCCCGCTCGGTCGCGACGTCGGCTACCTGCCCGGCACGCTCGAAGAGAAGCTGAACCCCTGGATGCAGCCGATCTTCGACAACCTCGAGTACATCTTCTCCGCGAATCGGCGCCGCATGGCCGACCACCGCGACTACCAGGAGCTCGTCGCGAGCGGGCAGCTCCAGATCGAGCCTCTGACGTACATCCGCGGTCGCTCGCTCCCGAATCAATTCCTGATCGTCGACGAGGCGCAGAACCTCACGCCGCACGAAGTCAAGACCGTGATCACCCGCGCCGGCACCGGCACGAAGATCATCCTCACCGGTGACCCGGATCAGATCGACAACCCCTACGTCGACTCGCAGAGCAACGGCCTCACGATGGTGGCCGAACGCTTCCGCGGCGAGACGATCAGCGCGCACGTGACGCTCACGAAGGGCGAGCGCTCGGAGCTGGCCGAGCGCGCCACGCAGCTCCTTTGACGGGCGAGGGTCTCGTGTCGCGCCCCGAACGATCGCACGCGCCCTCGACGCGTCTGCCCCGAGGTGTGTGCTCGCGGGGCCCTCGATGAGGTCGCGGGCGCAGCTCGAGCTCGACGCGCGCCTCCGCGAGGTGTCGGAGGCGGCCACACGTCTTCCATCGCTGGTGGCGCGGGGCGGTCGCGAGGAGCGCGCGCGGCTCGTCGAGGCGCACCGGCTCGGGCGACGCTTCGTGCCCTCGTGGTCCACGCCCGCCGAGCCCGTCGGCCCCGCAGCGCGCCATGCGCTCGCCCATGCGCGTCGGCTCGTGAGCGACGGGCCGCTCGGCGCGCTGTATCGGGCTCGCCTCGACGAGCTCGAGCTGGAGCTCGATCTGCGCGACGCGCTCGGCTCGCCGCGCAACGTGCGGGCGCTCGCTCGGCGTCGTTGGCCCACCGGCGCGGCTCGACCCTTCGCGACGGAGGCGCGCGCGAGCGGGCCGACGCTGCGGGAGGTGGCGGACGCGTTGCTCGACGAGGTCACGCCGGACGAAGACGAGCGCGCGAGCGTGCCCGCCTCGGGCCCAGGCTCTTTGCAGGAGCTCGTGCTCGGGCTCGCGGCGCTGGCGGGGCTGACCATCAAGGTGTCGATCGAGCCCGGCCTCGTGGCGCGCGCGGCGGCCGGGGAGCGCACGGTCTTCCTCGCCGACACACGGTTCGGCGAGCGCGAAGCGCGGCGCCTCGCGGTGCACGAGGTGCTCGGTCACCTCGTCGCGGCAGCCAACGCGCGTAGCCAACCGCTCGCGCTGCTCTCGGTGGGCACCGCGGGAGCGTTCGAAGATCAAGAAGGGCTCGCGCTCTGCCTCGAAGAGCTCGCGGGCCTGCTCGACGCGCGGCGCGTGCGGACCTTCGCGGCGCGCGTGCTCGCGACCGACGCGGTGCACGAAGGCGCGGATCCGAACGACGTCGTGACGCTCCTCGTGAGCGAGCGCGGGCTCTCGGTCGACGACGCGATCGCGATCACCGAACGATCGTTTCGCGGCGGCGGTCTCACGCGCGACGCGAGCTACCTCTTCGGCTGGATGCGCGTGCGCCGCGCGCTTCGTCGCGCGGACGCCACGATCGACGAGCTGCGTTGGGGCAAGGTCGCGCTCGACGCGTTGCCGGCGCTACGCGCGCTGCGCGAGGCCGGCGTCTTGCGCGAGCCCGGTCCTCACCGGCCGAGCTTGGCGAGCAACCTCGACGCGACGGGGCCGGGCACGAGCTCCTTCACGTCGCCACCGAGCGTCGCAGCTTCCTTGATGAGGTTCGAAGAAACGTAGAAGTACGCGTCGTCCGCCATGATGAAGACCGTCTCGACCTCGGAGTTGAGGTGGCGGTTCATGTTGGCCATCTGCAGCTCGTACTCGAAGTCCGCGACCGCTCGCAAGCCACGCAAGATGATCCGAGCGTTCTTGCGCTTGCAGTAGTCGACGAGGAGCCCGTCGAACGTGTCGACCTCCACGCGGCCGGGGTCTTCACCCATCTCCTCGACCGACTCGCGGATCATCTCGATGCGCTCGTCGACCGTGAAGAGCGCGTTTTTGCGTGGGTTGTGCAGCACCGCGACGACGATCTTTTCGAACGCGACGAGGCCGCTCCGGAGGATCGAGGTGTGGCCGTTCGTGATGGGGTCGAAGGAGCCGGGGTAGACGGCGACGCTCATCGAGATCTCCGAGGAAGAGGTCGGTGGAACGAGTTCCGGCGCTCAGGCTTCGGGCGCCGCGGAGGGCAACATCGTCGCGAACACGACGACGGTGTCACCATACTCGTAGCGCGCGACCGGCGCGAGCGAGGCGAGGGTGGGGGGCGTGGCCGCCGCGTGCTCGATCACGAAGAACGCGTCGTTCGCCAGCGCGCCTCCGCGTGCGAGCGCGTCGAGGATCGAGCCGACGAGCGCCGCCTTCGCGTAGGGAGGGTCGGCGAAGACGAGATCGAAGGGGCCGTCGGCCACGAGCCGCGCGACGTTGCCTTCGCGCTCGAGATCGAAGGGTCGGATCGTCACCCGGTCGCCCAGCCCGAGCTCGGCCACGCTCTGCTTCAAGCCCTCGAGCGCGCGACGATCGCGCTCCACCAAGACCGCGTGCGCCGCGCCGCGCGAGAGCGCCTCGAACGAGAGCGCGCCCGTGCCCGCGAAGAGCTCGAGCACCCGCGCGTCCGCGATGCGACCGCGCGAGAGCAGCGCCGAGGTGAGCGCCTCGCGAACACGCTCGGAGGTCGGGCGCGTGTGCTCCCCGACGTGCGGACGAAAGCGGCGGCCCTTGAGGGAGCCGCCGACGATGCGAAACGTGCCCACTGGTTTTCGGCAGTCTGCGGGCGATTCGCTTCCGCTCAGAAGTCGAAGCCGAAGTGCAGGCCTGCGTCGCGGCGTCCCGCCACCGGCGTCAGGCGGAAGTTGCGCGCGCCTTCGGTCGCCGGCGCCGCCTCCTCGTCACCGCCCCCCGCGAGCGCGACCACGAGCCACGTGATGCCCGCGCCCGCGAGCACGAGCCCGGTGAGGTTGAACACGTACTGCAGCGTGCTGTGTTTGTTCAGATCGCTGCACGCGCTCCGCACGTCGGAGCGCAGGCTCTCTTCGAAGCCTTCGAAGTCGCTGTACTCGCCGCGGCACGCGTTGCTGCCTTGCGGGGTGCCGAGCAGCGCGTGCTGGTAGGGCGAGAAGCCGTCGATGCGCATGCCGTTGTCGCGCAGACGATTCACGAGATCCGACACGCCGCCTTCGCGTCCGTTCAGCTCCGACGCGTCCTTGTCGTAGTCGCGCACGATGCCCCAGCTCCGCAGGCCGAGGCCGAACATCACCGCGCCACCCGCGATGAGCGCCGCACCCGGGATCCAGCGGAGGTTCGTCGGCTGATCGGCCGCGAGGCTCGCGCGGAAGTCCGTGCGCTCGTCCGCGACGACGCGGAACGATCCTTCGTAGCCCTCGTGATCGAGCGCGGTGATCGCGAGCGCGTGCTCGCCTTCGGTCAGATCCGGGATCTCGATCGCGCCCGACTCGTCGGTCACGCCGACCTCGTTGCCGTCCACGATCACCGTCGCGCCGGGGACGTTCGTCGAGACCCGCGCCGAGCCGTAGCGCGTCTGGTTCGTGAACCGCGCCATGTAGCGCGTCGCGCGCGGGCGCAGCGGATCGATGTCGGACTGAGCGCGCGGCACGGTGTCGGTGAGCGAGTCCGCGATCTGACCCGTCTCCGCGTCGAAGTAGTAGAGCGTGAGCGCGAAGTCGTACTGATCGCCCGCGCCCGTGCGGCGCACGGTGCCGTACACGATGCGCTGCTGCTGCAGCTCACCGGCGATCTCGGCCATGCACGCCGCATCCGGCTCGTCGCAGCCGTGCACCATCGACATCTGCGTGAGCGTCACGTCCGCTTGGCTCACCGTGATCCCGGGCAGGTTCGCGGCGGCTTGGCGGAGCGCGCCGGTCAGGTTGCGTGCGAGCTCTTCGTCGCCTTCCACCGACCGGATGCCGAGCACGATGAGGCTCGTCTCCTGAGCGGCGACGCGTTCCGAGGCGACCACGACCGAGGCGAGCGCGAGGAGCGAAGAAGCGAGGCGCGCGAAGCTGCGAGGCATGGGGCGGAGAGTATTCGACCCGGCGTGGGCGAGGCAACGAAGGACACGGGCCAGTGAGGTCACGTTCTCCCGACCGTCGGTCGGAGCCGTCGGTCGAGCCCGTCAGTCGTCCGTCGCGATGCCGTAGCGCTCCAGCTTCCGGTAGAGCGTCTTGCGGTCGAAGCCGAGCACCCGCGCGGCCGAGCTCTTGTTGCCACCCACGCGCTCCATCACGTGGGCCACGTAGCGGCGCTCGATCTCGTCCATCGGCACCAGCTCGTCGGGTCCGAAGAGCGCGTCGGTGGGCGCCGCCTCCGTCACGCTGCGCGGGAAATCTGCGAGCTGCAGCACGTCACCCCGCGCGAGCGCGACCGCCCGCTCCACCGCGTTGCGCAGCTCGCGCACGTTGCCCGGCCACGGATGCGCGAGCAGGCGCACGAGCGCGTCGGGCGCGATCGCGCGGATGGGTTTGCCGTAGCGCTCGGCGAGCTCGCGTCGGAAGCGCTCCGCGAGCTCCAGCACGTCGCGCCCGCGCGCGCGCAGCGGCGGCACCTCGATCGCCACGACCTGCAAGCGATAGAGCAGGTCTTCGCGGAAGCGACCCTCGCGGACGAGCGCCTCCAGATCGCGGTTGGTCGCGGCCACGATCCGCGCGTCGAACGGCACCTCGTGCACGCCGCCCACCGGACGCACACACCGCTCTTGCAGCACCCGCAGCAGCTTCGCTTGCAGCGTCGGCGGGAGCTCGCCCACCTCGTCGAGGAAGAGCGTGCCACCCTCGGCTTGCACGAAGAGCCCCGAGCGGTCGTGGCGCGCGTCGGTGAAGGCGCCCTTCACGTGCCCGAAGAGCTCGCTCTCCAGCAGGGTGTCCGGCATCGCCGCGCAGTTGATCGCGACGAAGGGCCCGCCGCGTCCCCGCGCGCGATGCAGGCTGCGCGCGACGAGCTCCTTGCCGGTCCCGCTCTCGCCGAGCACGAGCACCGTCGCGTCGTGGGGCGCCACGCGGACGACGAGATCGCGCAGCTCGCGCATGCACGGTGAGTCGCCGAAGAGCAGCTCGTCGCGCGCCTCGAGCGAGTGGATGCGCCGGTGCAGGCGGCGGTGGGCGACCGCGCGACCGATCGCGAAGCGCAGCACCTCGAGGTCGACCGGCTTCTGGAGGAAGTCGAACGCCCCGAGCCGCAGTGCTTCCACCGCGGCTTCGAGGGTCCCGAAGGCCGTGAGCACCACGACCGGGCGATCCGGATGCGTCGCGACGAGGTGCCGGCAGAGCGAGAGCCCATCCTCGCCGGGCATGCGCACGTCGGTCAGCACCACGTCGACGTCGTCGCCCGCGACCCGCGCACGTGCGCGAGCCGCGTCGGGCGCGGTGCTCACGCGATGCCCGAGCCGCTCGAGCGCGGTCGTGAGCATCGCGCGCAGATCGTCGTCGTCGTCGACGATCAAGACGTTCGCAGGGTCGGTGGGCTCGTCGGTCACGACGTCGACTCCTTCGGTTCGGAGGGATCGGAACCATCGGAGGGATCGGTCGCGCTCGTCGCGCCCGGGGCCGATCCGGTCGACACCGGCAATCGCACCACGAAGCAGGAGCCTTCGCCCGGCGCGCTGGACGCGCTCAGCGAGCCGCCCGCGTCCTGCACGATCCCGTACGCCACGCTCAGACCGAGCCCCGTCCCTTCGCCCACGTCCTTCGTGGTGAAGAACGGGTCGAACACGCGCGCGAGCGTCGCTTCGTCCATGCCGACGCCCCGATCACGAACCTCCACGATCGCCTCGTCGCCGTCACGCGCGACCACGAGCCCCACTTGCTGTCCCTCGCCGCTCGCGTGGATCGCATTGACCACGAGGTTCGACAGCACCTGACGCAGCCGCTCCGGCGGCACGTCCACGCGCATCGAGTCGTCGGCCTGCACGTCGATCGTGACGCCCCGCTTCTTGCCGAGGAGCGAGAGCATCGCGCCCGTCTCGCGCGCGATCGCGCCGACCTCCGCGCTCCCCTCGTCCGTCGTCGAGGCGCGAGCGAAGGTGAGGAGCTGCTGCACGATCGCGGTCATGCGCCGACACTGCTTCACGATCGCCTCGCCCGCCGCAGCGGCCTGCGGATCCTTCGTGTCGCGCAGGAGCTGCGCGTGCCCCTGCGCGACGTTCAGCGGTGTCCCGAGCTCGTGCGCGATGCCCGACGCGAGGGTGCCGATCGTTCGCAACCGATCGACGTGCCGGAGCTGCTCGACCGCCTCGAAGCGTCGCCGCGCTTCCTCCACGGATCGCTCCCTCGCCTCGCGCAGCGCGAGGGTCATGCGGTTCATCTCGGACCCGAGCTGGGCGAGCTCGTCGCGTCCGGAGAGCGCGATGCGTGACTCCAGATCGCCCGCGCCGACGCGGCGCGCGTGCTCGACGAGCAGTCGCGTCGGCCGTCCGACGAAGAGCTGCAACAAGATCGCCGCCGCGAGCGCGCAGAGCAGGGCGAGCAGCGCGGCCCCGAGCACGATGTTGCGGAGCGTCTCGCGCAGGTAGGCCTCCTCGTCGCTCTGCGGATCGTCGATCACGATCGCGCCCGTGCTTCCGTCGGGCAGCGTCACCGGGAGCACCGCGTGGAGCCCGCGCTCGTCGGCCTGAAACTGCTCGCGCGCGGCCCCCGAGCGCCACGCGATCGTGAACGCCTCCTCCGCCGCGTTCGCGGTCGCGAGCTGCGTGCTCACCTGCTCCTCGCCGCCTTCGAGCCACGCCACGCGCACGAGCGCCGCGAGCGTGCGCCCGTACACCGCCGCGTCCTCGCGCATCTCTTCTTCGAAGCGCTCCGTCACGCGCGTCATGCGCACCGAGCCCATGATCGCGTGCACGGCCGCGATCGCGAGCAAGAGGACGACCGTGAGCTTGGTGGCGACGTTCATGTTCGACGCAGGATCGCACGACGGCTCGTGCGCTTCGGCGCGCTCCTCACTCGGCCGCGCGCTCGGGGGGACGGAGCAGCCGCAACGCGGTGCGCAGGTCGTCGAGGTCGAAGGGTTTCGCGAACACGCCGATCGCCCCGAGCGCGCGCGCCGAACGTGCGAGCTCCGCGTCCGCGAACCCGCTCATCAACAGCGCCGGCACGCGCGCTCCGAGCGCCCGCAGCTCCGCGAGCACCGAGAGTCCGTCGCGCCCCGGCAGGCGCTGGTCCACGACGATCACGTCGATGCGCGAGAGCAACGGCACCACCGACGGAGCGTCGCGGTAGGGCAGCACCTGGAACCCATCGCGTCGCAAGCTCGCTTCGAGCAGCTCCCGGAAGTCGTCGTCGTCCTCGATGAGGAGCACGGTCGTGGTGCGCATGGCGCGCGCCTCAGCAGCATCCGCGCCAGCCGCGTCTCCGGCTCGGCACCCGAGGTGTGTGGGGGCCACACCCAGCGTGGCTCACGGCGGATGTGGACAATTTCCCCAACCGCACCGTTTCGCCCCGCGCGCTCTCGCCCGCCGTCCGGAAGCTAAGCTCGCCGGTCACATCGCCGTACGCCTGCGTGATTGGCCACGATTTCTCGCGGCGATCTCTCACGGACCCTCCCGCGACGCGCACCTCGCGGTGGCGAGCGAAGGAGTGGCACGCGCGATGCTCTGGCGCGCCTCGCGGCCGGAAGCCGCACCTCGGAGGTCTCCCGTCATGCGTATGCTCCTCGTCCTCTCGATCGCCCTCGCCGCGAGCGCCTGCTCGCGCGACGCCGAAGAGACGTCGACCCTTCCCGATCAGTCCAGCACCGCCTCGCGCACGAGCGGCGACTCGCGCGCCGCCGCTCAGGATCTCGGCCCCTCCACCCCGCGCGATTGCGAGCTCCAGCCGGTCTACTTCGGCTACGACTCCAGCGATCTCGACGCTCGCACCCGCGAAGCGCTCGCGGCCAACGCGCAATGCCTCCGCGTGAAGCCGGACCTCGCGATCACCGTGGTCGGCATGACCGATCCGCGCGGCACCGAGGAGTACAACCTCGCGCTCGGCATGGGCGAAGAGAACGCGACTGGCTCCGACGAAGGGAGCTGGTCCCGCGATCGTCGCGCCGAGCCGCGCCCGCGCTGACGCTCTTCTCCACCGAACGAAGCCCGCACGAAGCGACTCGGTCAGCGGCCGACGAATCTTCGTGTGGGCTTCGTCGTGTCGTCGCGGTCGACCGGCTGACGTCCAGCTTCGTCGTCTCGCCCTGCTCGTGCGCGGCGACGTCTCGAACCTCGGCTCTCAGGCCGGCGGCAGGCGCAGGTGGAAGCTCTTCGGGCGCGTGAGCGACTCGAAGCCCCAGCGGCTCAGCGTGCAGCCCCGACCGCTGTCCTTCACGCCTACCCACGCGAGCTCGGGGTCGAGGTAGTCGCAGCGGTTCATGAACACCGTGCCCGTCTCGAGCGCCGCGCCGAGCCGCTCCGCGCGTTCGAGATCGCGCGTCCAGATCGAAGCCGTGAGCCCGTAGCGGCTGTCGTTCATGAGCCGCAGCGCCTCGTCGTCGTCCGCGACCTTCATCAGCCCGATCGCGGGACCGAACGTCTCGTCGCGCATGAACGCCATCTCGTGCGTCACGTCGACGAGCACCTGCGGCGCGAGGTACGGCAGCCCCCGGTCCGCGCCCGGGAAGCTCTTCGGATCGATCAGGCTCTTGGCGCCCGCCGCGATCGCCGCGTCGATCTGCGCTTGGATGCCGCGCGCGTTTCGCTCGCGCACCACGGGCCCGAGCGTGGTCTCGTGCACGCGCGGATCGCCGAGCACGTACTGCTTCGTGAGCGCGACGAACGCTTCCACGAAACGGTCCCAGATCGACGCGTGAACGTACACGCGCTCCACCGCACAGCAGCTCTGCCCGCTGTTGAAGAACGCGCCGTCGACCACGTTCTCGACCGCGAAGTCGAAGGGCGCATCCGCCGCGACGTAGGCCGGGTCCTTGCCGCCGAGCTCGAGGCCCATGCCGACGAAGCGTTCGCTCGCGGCCTTGACCACCGCGTGCCCACCCTCGACCGAGCCCGTGAACGCGACGAAGCCGACGCGCGGATCGCGCACCATCTCCGCCACTCGGTCGTGGCTCGCGTGCACGTGCGAGAACACGCCCTCCGGCAGCCCCGCCGCCTTCGCGGCCTCGCTCATCCGATCCGCGACGAGCGGCGTCTGATCGGAGTGTTTGAGCACCACCACGTTGCCCGCGAGCAGCGCGGGCACGATCGCGTTCACCGCGGTGAGCCACGGATAGTTCCAGGGCGAGAGTACCAGCACCACGCCGAGCGGCTCGCGGTGCAGCCGCCGCACGAAGCCCGTCTTCGGTCCCGGATCGACGTCGCCGAGCGCCTCGGGCGCGAGCCGCATCATCGTTCGCGCGCGATCCTCGAAGCCGCCGAGCTCACCCTCGGTGTAGCGACGCGGTCGTCCGATCTGCAACGTGAGCTCGTCCGCGAGCGCGCTCTTCTTCGCGACCAGCGCGTCCACGAACGCCGCGACGAGCTTCGTGCGCTCCTCGAGCGACGTGCGCCGCCAGCCCTCGAACGCGCGCTGGGCCCGCGCGAGCACCGCGTCGGTCTCCTTCGCGCTCGCGAGCGGATGCTCCGCGATGACCTGGCCCTCGATCGGCGAAACCGTCTTCTGCACGTCGCTCATGAACGCCTCCGGCCCGCGAGCGCGAGGCTCGTGCGGGCGCGCGGAGCATCGAGCGCCGCCGCCGCGGATTCAAGAGACGGATTCGTGAGAGCGACGCGACGAGGTGATCGACCGAACGCGATCGCTCACGGCGTCGCGTCGCCGACGTTCCCGAACCGATCGATCAGAGCGTCGCGTCGCCGGCGTTCCCGAACCGATCGATCACGCGCACCGCGCTCGCCCCGCTCGGGGCGGCCACGTCGAACGCGCCGTCCGCGCCCAGCGTCGCCTCCACGTCCACGTCACCGCCCGAGGTGCTCACGCGCAGGGTGACCGCACCCGTCGCCGGCACCGGGCCGTTCGAAGGCAACGTCGCGTGCAGCAAACGCCAGCCCTGCTCGGCGTGGAAACGCGCGGTGCCGCGCAGCCGTCCGTCCGCCACGCTCGCCTCCACGAGGATCGACGCTGGGCCGACCTCGAACGTGCGGCTCGTGATCTCGTAGCCGGTGCCCACCACGCGGAAGCGGTAGCGACCGAGCGGCAGCCCGACGCGATCCTCGACCGCATCACCACCGCCGCCCTCGACGCCTTCGCTGCCCCACGGCGTCACGAGCTGCCACTCCACCGCCCAGCGGTGCGTGCGCTGCTGCAGCGGCTCCGCAGGAATCAGCGGATCGGGCGTGTGGTAGAGCATGAAGTCCTGATCCTCGATCACGCGCCCGCTGCGACGACGCACCGTCTCGAACGTGCCTTCGCCGACCTCGCGCTCGATCGTGATCGTCGGCGTGCCCGCGCGCGGCGACTCACCCATCCACGCGAAGATCGCCGAGCGAAGCCGTGGGATCGACGCCTCCGGCTCGTTGTTCGCGATCGTCTGCCCGCGCACGTAGAGCCGCGAGTACACCGTCTCTTCGACGGTGCCCGCGAGCGGCGCCGGATCCGGCGGCGGCACGTCCGACTCGTCGAGCTCGCGCGGCACGTAGCGATCTGCACCGCCGACCTCACCGTCCTCCCGCTCGTCCGTCACCGCGAGCCGCGCGAGCTCGAGCGCCTTCTCCGCGATCAGCTCGCCCTCCAGCGGGCCCCACGCGTTGATGCTCGGCTCGTAGCCCTTCGCGAGCCAATCCTCGACCGTGAGGATGTAGCCCACGTGCCCCTGCGCGTAGCCGAGCACGACGGTTTGCCCGTACGGAACGGGTGATTCTTCACGCACGAGGTCCGCGATCGTCGTGTTCACCTCGCCCGGAAGCGCCACGAACACGAAGTCCTCGTCGCCGAGCCCGAGCCGCAGCGCGCTCACGATCGTCCGCGTCGTCGCGCACGAAGGCATCGGCTCGAAGGGCAACACGATCAGCTCGCCGAGGATCCCCACGGCCTCTTCCACGCGCGAGCAGCTCGCGTACGCGTGGTCCTGATTCCACGTGCCCTGGATCTGACTGCGCGGGAAGAGCGCGTTGGCGTCGCCGCCGCAGAGCGCGGCGCCGTAAGGCGCGTTGAACTCGTCGATCGGCGAGACGAGGTTGCCGCTCTCGTCGTAGACGACGTTGTCCGCGTGGGTGCGGCCGTCCATCGGCGCGTAGCGGAGCGCGCCGTCGCGGATCACGAAGTTGTTCCAGTCGGGCCCGAGCGCGACGTGGCGCGTGAGCATCTCGATCGCGAGCTCGCTCTGCATCGAGCCCATCATCTCCGGGCTCTCGTAGAGGCTCAGGATCGGATCGACCGCCAGGCGCCCCACGCTCTCCGCCTTCGCGAAGTTGTAGCAAGGCCGCCGCGGACACGAGATTCCCCCGGTGCCCGCGGGCGAAACGTCGCCGCCCGCGCCCTGCAAGTGCATCACGACCACACGCTCGTCGAACTGCTCCTCGATCGCGCGCTCGATCGCGCCCGGGCCGTCGGTCGACGCGAGCAGGTTGTCCGCGTCGAGGACGGTGCCGTGGATCCCGAACACCGGCAGGATCGCGATCGGCGCGCCGCTCTCCGCGTCGTCGACGCGCACCACGAAGAGATCGCGGTCGTCGCGCGGACCGCCCTGCAGCGCGTCGTTCTCGCCGCGCCGATCGCGCGTGACCAGGTCCTCCGGATCGAACGCGGGGTCGTGGGCGATGCCGAGCCGCGCGGGCCGAAGATCGTCGAGCGCGGCGATCGCGATCGCCGAGAGGTCGTTCACCATGCGCTCGAACACGAGCGCGCGCTGACGTCCGAGCCCGACCCAGAGGAGCGAGTTCGTCGTGTACTGCGCGAACTGCGAGTGGCTGTGGCTCGTGCTGATCAGCACCTTGCCCGACAGATCGATCCCGCGCGCTTCGCCCACGCGGCGCGCGACCTCGTGCGTGATCGCCTCGTCGGCCAGCGCGAGGTCCGCCTTGATGACGATCACCGTCTCGCCGCCCGCCTGCAGCGCGAGCGCCTTGCCGCGCTGCCGCGTCTCGATGCCGTACGAAGGCACGAACGCGCCGCTGAGCTCGTCGAAGCGCCGGTCGGGGCTCGAGCTCTCGCCGAGGAAGTCCGCGCGCCCCGTGAACGCGCCGAGCGCGGTGCCGACGGGCGGGCTGAGCAACCCTTCGGCGGCGCCGGCCTCGAGCGCGCCCGCCTCGACCGCGCCACTGCTGCGGGCGTTGGCCGGCGGATCTTCGTAGGTGCAGTGCGCGGTCGACACCGGCTCGGGCGGCAGCTGCGCGTCGACCTCGGCGTCGACTTCGGCGTCCTCCGGGATCGCCGCGTCGGTGCCACCGTCGTCGTCGCCACAGCCGTTCGCGAAGCCGAGCGCGAGGCCCGTGAGCAGGAGAAGGAAGAAGCGCGTTCGCATCGCGCGCAGGGTAACCGGGTCCGCGCTTGCGGGTGGTGCGCGGATGCGCCGACCCCGGACGGGGCCGCGCTCCGAAGGAAACGGTGGGCCGGCTCGAGTCAGGATGCGTCGATGCCAACCCGTAGCTCCGAAGGGATGGCCACGGCGGTGGTTCGACCTCGCAGGCGACGGAACCGGCTCGTTTTCATCGCAGCACCACGATCGTCGCGCCCCACCCACCCCGCTCGGGCGGCGCGAGCGCGAACGACGCCACGTCCTCCCGCCGCTCCAAGATCGCGTGCACGGTGCGCCGCAACGTCCCGTTCCCCTTCCCGTGGACGATCCGCACCTCCCGCAGCCCCGCCGCGCGACACTCGTCGAGCCACACCGGAACCAGCACCGGCACCTCACGCGGCGCGAACGTGTGCAAGTCGAGCATCCCGTCGATCGGCAGCGCGACCGCCGCCTCCGGATCGAAGTCGTCCTCGTCCATCGCTCCGAACGCTACGCCAACGACGAGCGTCAGGTGACGTTCTCACCGCCGGCAGGTGGACTCGGATTACGCTCCTCCTCCTGTCCAGCGCGAGCCCGGCGCCTCGATCGCGCGAGCCGCCCGATTCGCCAACGCACGCGAGGAGGACCGATGCGACCGACGCCCACGCGTTTTCGCGACCCGCGGACGAACGAGAGCGAGCCCATGCGTCTCTTTCGCCTCGTCCACCGCCTCCCTCCGCCCGGCGAAGAGCTCGTGTGGCGTTTCCGCGACACCCTCTACGACGGCGATCCGCTCGCCGACGCGTGGGTCGCCGATCGCGAGTTCTCGCCTGCGCTCGCGCGCCGCGCGCTCGACGAAGGCATCGACGCGATCGACGCCCCCGCGAACTTGCGCGCGCTCTTCGCCGAGCTCGATCGCCGCCCCCCGTGGCTCGACGACGGGCGCCTCGCGCTCGCGACCGACACCGCCCTGCGCGTCGGCCTCGACGGCGCGCGCGTGCTGAGCTGCGTCTGCCTCACCGGCGGCTACCGCTCGGCCGCTGCGAACAAGCCGCTCACCTTCACCGGCGCGCTGGAAGCGATGGCGCCGCGTCGGCTCGCCGAGACGTCGAAGTTCGTCGTCGACGTCTACGAGTCCGACACCCTCGATCGCGCCTCGCCGGGCTTCGCGGCGGCGGTGCGCGTGCGGCTCATGCACGCGATGGTGCGCGCGCGCATCGCTTCTGATTCGAAGTGGCGATCGGACGCGTGGGGCCTGCCGATCAACCAAGCCGACATGCTCGCCACGAACCTGCTCTTCTCCGCGGTCTTCGTGTTCGGACTGCGCATGCTCGGCCACGTCATCACCCGCGCCGAAGCCGACGCGCTCGTGCATCTCTGGCGCTACGTCGGTCACCTCATGGGCGTCCGCGACGAGCTCTTGCCGAAGGACTTCCGCGAGGCGTGCGAGCTCGTGCACGTCTCGGGGAGCTGCCAACCGCCCGGCGACGACGACGCGCGTCGGCTCGCAGCCGCGTTGCTCGCGGTGCCGCCGAAGCCCGATCATCCGCGTCCGCTCGTCGCGATCGATCGCGCGTGGCGCGTCGCCTTTTCGCGGCTCGCGCTCGGCACCGCCGCTGCCGACGAGCTCGGTCTCCCTCGCGTTCCGCGCGCGCTCGTGCTCCCTCACGTCGCGCAGAACCTCGCCGTCGAAGCAGTGCGCCTCGCGTGGCCGCGCGCGACCCCCGCCATCCGCCGCAGGCGCAGTACGCTCGTCCGTCGCTTCGTCACCGAGAACCTCGAAGGCCGCCTGCCGGACTACGTCCCCCACGTCGAGTGACAGCTCGGTTTCCTTGGTGGTCTGAAGCAAAGGCAGTCCGCTTCCGGCGTCGCGCGGCTCGTGGGCTCCCACGACGTCGACGCGCCGTTCGGTCGCCACGCCGGGTTCTCCCCACACCGACGACGATCTTCACGGTCCGAAGTCACCCTGCGCGCCGCGGCGCGTCATAGTGCGCAGCCTCGATGTCCGTCGCCGTACCCTCCTCGAACGAACCGAGCCGCAGCGAGTCGGTCGCCCTCGGGGCGGATGTCGTCGATCGAGCGACGCCGACGACCGATCGCCGCGGGCTCGTCTGGGTGCTCGGCGGCATCACCGCGATCGCGCCGCTCTCGATCGACGCCTACCTCCCGAGCCTCCCCACGATCGAGCGCGAGCTCGGCGCCGCGCGTGGCCAAGCCGAGCTCACGCTCTCCGCGTACTTCCTCGGCCTCGCCGCCGCTCAGCTCGTGTGGGGCCCCATCGCCGATCGGTTCGGTCGACGTCGCCCGCTCACGATCGGCCTCACCCTCTACGTGCTCGGCTCCATCGCCTGCGCGCTCGCACCCTCGCTCGGCGCGCTCGTGGCCGCGCGCTTCGTCCAAGCGATCGGCGGCGCGGCCGGCATCGTCGTGGTGCGCGCGGTCGTGCGCGACGTCTGGTCCGGGCGCGACGCCGCCGCGGTGCTCTCGCAGATCGTGCTCGTGATGGGCGCCGCGCCGATCCTCGCGCCGCTCCTCGGCGGCGCGGTGCTCGAGGTCGCGAGTTGGCGCGCGATCTTCGTCGGCCTCGCGCTCGCGGGCGCTCTCGCGCTCGTCGCGACCCTGCGCCTGCCCGAGACACGCGGCACGATCTCCACCGAGAAGCTCGTCACCGGCCTGCGCGCCGCGCTCGGCGATCGCGTCTTCCTCACGTTCACCTTCGCGGGCGGCTTCGCCCAAGCCGGCATGTTCGCCTACATCGCCGGCTCGCCCTTCGTCTTCATCCAGTGGCTCGGCCTCTCGCCCTCCACCTACGCGATCTTCTTCGGCATCAACGCCGCCGGCTACGTCGCCTTCTCGCAGCTCAACCGCTGGCTCCTCCGCCACGGCGAGCCGACCTCGATCGCCCAGGGCGCGGGCGTCGTCCTCGTCCTCGCCGCGATCACCCTCGTGCTCGTCACGAGCTTCGCGCCGAGCGTGCTCGCGGTCGCCGTGCCGCTCTTCGTCTTCGTGGCTTCGCTCGGGCTCGTCGCCGCGAACGCCGTAGCCTCCGCGCTCGAAGGGCAAGGCGCGCGGGCCGGGCTCGCCTCCGCGCTCCTCGGCACCGCGCAGTTCTCGACCTCGTCGCTCGTCTCCGCGTGCGTCGGCATCGCGGCCGGCCTCGAGGTCGCGGATGGCTCGGCCGGCACCGGTCGACCGATGGCGTACGTGATGCTCGCCGCCGCGAGCATCTGTCTGACGCTCATCGTCCTCGGCCGACGCGCCGCACGCTCGTCGCGTTGAGCCGCCGCGGGTTCGGGCGGGCGATCTCGGAGGGCGATCTCGGGAGGGCGATCTCGAGGAGCGCGAGCTCGAGGCACGATGGCGCCTCGTCGTCTCGAAGCCCACGAGCTCGCGAGAACCCGCCACCAGAAAGAGGATGCGACTCGCGCGGGCTGCTATCCCTCGCGCATGCGCACGGCTCTGCTCCTCGCGATCGTCCCGCTCATCGCCGGCCTGCTCGGCTGTCGCAGCGGCGAGGACGTGCTCCGCGAGCGCACCGAGCGCATCCGCGCCCACGCCGACGATCCGCGTCCCGAGACCGCGGCCGAAGAGCTCGCGCGCCTCGGTCTCGTCGAGCTCGACGACGAGGACGAAGGCTTCGAAGAAGCCGGTGCGCTCGATCCGATCGACGACGAAGCCGCGCTCGAAGCCGCGCGTCCGCCCGACCTGGTCGATCCCGTCGCCGAGGATCTCGCGACCGTCGAAGCCGCGCTCGCGGCCGCCGAAGCCGCCGAGACCGGCGCGTCGGTCTGCGACGCCGCCTTCCAAGCGATCGCCGCGATGGCCGAAGAGGTGCGCGCGCGCGATCCCGAAGCGGTGAACCCGACCCCGCCCCGCGGCAGCTTCCTCCACGCCTGCGAGCGCCTCCCCCGCGACGTGCAGCAGTGTCTCCTGCCGACCTACGCGGTCGGACACCGCGAAGAATGCACCCGCGCGACCGAAGCCGCGCCCGTCGCGGACCGCCAGCGCCTCGAGCGCCTCCTCGCCGGCGGCTGACCGCCGTCAGATTTTCCCTGTTCGAGAGGGCACGCGTGGCCCATCCTCCGCCGCCGTGCACACCGGACCGCTCGCCAACCTCGGACGAGGCGCTTCGCTCGCGCTGATCGGATTCGTCTACCTCACCGCCACGGGCGCCGGGCTCGGCGCAGGCCTTCAGTTCGACGACCGCTACCTCGCCATCGCCTTCGGCTTCGCCGCCTCGACCCTCGCGGTCTTCGCGTGGAGCGTCGGCACCCGCAACTCGTCGTGCTTCGACGCGTGGTGGAGCGT
>JALOQC010000085.1 GCA_025453555.1 Myxococcota bacterium
ACGCACCACGCACCACGCACCACGCACCACGCACCACGCACCACGCACCACGCACCACGCACGAGCTCACCACCACGTTCGCGAACACCACCCAACCAACCCGCTGGGCGGCGTGGTTCCGCCATTCCCGGCTTGCGGGTACCCTGTCGCGGTGTCGATTTACCTCTTCGGGGATTCGTCTCCTTTTCCGGACGGCCACGACTTCCTCTCGCAGCTTCGCGCGTTCGTCCGCGCGGCGAGCCGGGCGCTGCTCCTCGCGCACGAGGCCGACCAGCTCGAGCAGAACCTCGGAGAGCGCGCGCAGGAGCACCTGCACGCGATCGAAGCGCTGCAGGGCTTCTTCGACGGCGTGACGGCGGCGATCGCCGATCGCGCGGCGCGCTCGGGCGCGACGCCGCTCGTGGGCCCGCACGCACGCGAGCTGCTCGAGCACGTCGAGCGCGTGGCGACGAAGGCCAAACAAGCACGCGCGCAGCACCTCGACGCCGACTCGGTCGACGCCACGACCCACATCCGCGAGAAGCGCACCGAGCTGCGCGAGGTGCTCTCGAAGTACCTCCTCGCCGACCCGTTGCCGACCCTCGGCTGGGCGCTCTCGCTCAACCTCGGAGGCACCGCGCCGCACGGCCAGGTGATGCTCACGCACCCCGGCGCGCTCACCACGAGCTTCATGGTCGACGTCGCGGGCGACGCTCGGTGGAGCCGCGCCCGCAAGCTCGGCGAGATCTCCTCCGGCGTGACCCTGCAGGTCGGCTTCAAGAAGGCGTTCCTGCGCAGCTCGCTGCATCCGGACATCCACACGCTCGACGACTTCTACGTGAGCGAGCTCGAGCTCGGCCCCGACTCGATGGAGCTGCACCTTCGTCGCAAGCCCGACGGTCCGCGCGACGCGTTCGTGATCGATCTCGACGTCGGCCTCGAAGGGCAAGCCCTCGCACGCGTCACGCGGCGCAACGAGAAGAGCGGCGAGAGCGAGGCGCCTTACGCCGCGCAGGCGGACGATCTCGAGCGCATCCAAGACCTCGCAGAGACGCTCCGCAACGAGTGCCTCTCGTTGCTCGGCCGCAAGACGCGCCTCGTGTTCGCGCAGCTCGACGAGCACGACGTGTTCGAGCGAGGTCTCGTGCGGCAGCTCTTGGATCGCATCGCCGCGCGGCTGTCGCCCATCGCGGCACAGGTCGACGCGCACTCGCCGAACCCGGCCGAGCTCTCGTTGAAGATCGAGCGCGCGGATGGCCGCCGCGAAGAGCTCTATCTCCGCAAACAAGAGCTCGTGGACCTCGTGGCTCCACTCCCGCCCGAAGCCCAAGCGCTCTTCGAGCCGCTGCGCTTCCTGCCCAAGAAGCGTTCGATCCCGCCCGTGCCACCCCGCGCGATCTGACGCTGAGTCTCGTGCGCGTCCGCGTGTGACGCGCACGTGACGCATGCTCCGGTCGTGCGTGAGCGACGGCTCGCTCTGGTCCGCCAATCACGCGCTCGAGCGACGCGTCCCATCACACGCTCGAATCACGTGCGTCGGCGCTCGCGACTCCCACGGCGTGATCGGCGCTCAGCGCGTGGCGTCGAAGTCCGCGAGCGACGCGGACCGCAGCGGCTCGGGGAGCTGCGCGATCCGAGCTCGCAGCACGCTCACTTCGTCCGCCACGAACGTGATGTGGCCGAGCTTGCGCCCCGGTCGCGGCGCCTTGTCGTAGAGGTGCAAGTGCGCGCCCTCGATCGCGAGCACCGCGTCGCGATCCACGAGCTCGCCGATCAGGTTCACCATCACGGAAGCCCCACGCGCCGCGGGCGATCCGAGCGGGAGCCCCGCGATCGCGCGCAGGTGCTGCTCGAACTGCGAGGTGTGTGCGCCCTCGATCGTCCAATGCCCCGAGTTGTGCACGCGCGGCGCGAGCTCGTTGACGAAGAGCTCGTCGCCGACCTCGAAGAGCTCGGCCGCGATCACGCCGACGTAGTCGAACGCCTCGAGGATGCGCGTGACGAGCGCCTCCGCGCGCGCTTGGAGCGAAGAAGAGACGTCCGAGGCCGGCGCGCGTGTGAGCCGGAGGATGCCCTCGCGGTGCACGTTCTCGACGAGCGGATAGCAGCGCACGTCGCCGCCGAGCCCTCGCGCCGCCACGATCGAGAGCTCGCGCGAGAACCGCACGAATCCCTCGGCGATCGCGGGCACCGCGAGCGACACCGCGGCGTCGTGCGCCTCGTCGACGTGCGTGATGCGTCGCTGACCTTTGCCGTCGTAGCCCCAACGGCGCGTCTTCAGGATCGCAGGCGCGCCCGTCTGCTCGACCGCCGCACGCGCCTCGTCCGGCGCATCGATCGCGGCGAAGGGCGCCGTCCGTAGCCCGAGGTCGCGGAGGAACGTCTTCTCGAGCAGCCGATCGCCCGCGATCTCGACCGCGCGCACCGACGGCCGAAGCACGAAGCGTCGTTCGAGCCTGCGCAGCGCCTCGATCGGAAGGTGCTCGACCTCGTAGGTGAGCAGATCGACCCGTCCGTCGAGCAGCGACGGCAGATCCGGATCGTCGACCGAGCGCTGTACGTGCTCGGCGACCCACGCGCACGGGGGCGCGACGTCCGGATCGACGCAGACGCAGCGCAGACCGAGGGGCGGCCCCGCGAGCGCGAGCATGCGACCGAGCTGGCCGCCGCCGAGCACCCCGACGCGCACCACCGAGGAGCGCTCCGTGGCCTTCGAGCTCGGCGACGTGGGCGACGTCGGCTTCGACACGTCACTCGACATCGGGGCGCTCGCGCGGGTCGGGCTTGCGGAGGACCGCGTCGGTCTGCGCTTGCCGCCAGCGCGCCAGGCGGTCGCGGAGCGCCGAATCGTGACGCGCGAGGCAAGCCGCAACGAGCAGCCCAGCGTTCTTCGCGCCGGCCTCGCCGATCGCGAGGGTGCCGACCGGGATTCCGCCCGGCATCTGCACGATCGAGAGCAACGAATCGAGCCCGCTCAGCGCCCGCGACTGCACCGGCACGCCGAACACGGGGACGATCGTCTTGGAGGCGAGCATCCCCGGCAGGTGCGCCGCCCCACCGGCTCCCGCGACGATCGCGAAGAGACCGCGGGCCTCGGCGGTCGCCGCGTACTCGAAGAGTAGGTCCGGTGTGCGGTGCGCAGACACCACACGGACCTCGTGCGGAACGCCGAGCTCCGTGAGGATCTCGGCCGCGTGACGCATCGTGGGCCAGTCCGAAGAGGACCCCATCACGATGCCGACTACGGGCGTCGCCCCGTTCGAATCCGCCTGCTCGGTCACGGCGCGCGGGTGATAGCACGAGACGCTCAGTACGACAGACCGGAACTGCGGTCCGGGTTTCTGTGGAGGATCGGCGTGGAGGTCGTTTGCCGCGCCGACGATGGACAGACCGAAACCGATTCGAGGAGGTCGGCGAGCGAGATCCGCGTCGAGGGCCGCTGAAACCCGGATCGCAGCTTCGGGCTGTCGCACGCCAGATCGAACGCTCGAACCACGAGCCACGCGCGAGCCACCTGCGCCCCCGCGGCTTTCCCGGACGGCGACCGGCGCGCGCCCTGGACCCTGCTATGTTCCCGAGATTCCACATGGACGAGCGCGCCCGTATCCTCGTCGTCGACGACGAGGAGGTGATCCGAGAGGTCATCGCCGACTTCCTCACCATGGAGGACTACGCGGTGTGCACGGCCGCCGACGGGCGCGAAGCGATCGCAGAGCTCGATCGATCGCGCTTCGATCTGGTGCTCAGCGATCTGAAGATGCCGAACGTCGGAGGGCTCGAGCTGCTGCAGGAGATGCAACGCCGACAGCTCCCCACCAAAGCCGTGATCATGACCGGCTTCGGCACGATCGAGACCGCGATCGAAGCCATGAAGCGCGGCGCGCACGACTACATCCTCAAGCCGTTCCGCGTGGAAGAGGTCGTGCTCACGGTGCGCCGCGCGCTCGAGGAGCGGCGCCTCGAGGCGGAGAACCTTCGGCTGCGTGACGCGGTGGGTCTGTACGAAGCGAGCGAGAAGATCGCCGCCAGCCTCTCCCTCGACGACATCCTCGAGACCGTGACCAGCGCGACGCGTACCGGCGCGCGCGCCGACGTCGCGCGCTTGATGCTGCTCGACCACGGCCACCTCGTGGAGCGCTCGCACCACGGCGACACGACCCTCTCCGTCGACGCGTCGCGCCTGCTCGCGCAGCTCGACGACGGGCTCGCGGGCGTGCGGCTCTCCGGTCCCGACGCAGAGTCCTTCGGCGACGGCGGTGACGACGCGCCCGGCGCGCTGCTCGCGGTGCCGCTCGTGGAGGGCGCCGAGACCATCGGCCTGCTCGCGCTCGCGCGCCGCGACGGCGGCGAGCGCTTCGACGAAGGCCAACGCAAGCTCGCCGCGATGATGGCGCACCGCGCCGCGGCCGCGATCGTCAACGCGCGGCTCTTCGAGGGACAGCAGCTCGCGATCGGCCAGACCATCGAAGGCCTCGCGCGCGCGATCGACAAGCTCGATCCCTACACCGCGGGTCACTCCGACCGCGTGTCGATCTACGCCTCCCTGCTCGCCAAGAAGCTCGCGCTCAGTGACGAAACGGTGGAGCTCGTGCGGCGCAGCGCGCAGATGCACGACATCGGCAAAATCGGCTGCCACGTGAACTTGAACAAGCCGGGCAAGCTCACGGAAGACGAGTACGAAGACTTCAAGAAGCACACGATCTACGGCGCGGAGATCCTCGGCCCGATCGGCTTCCTCGCGCCGCTCGTCCCGGGAGTGCTGCTCCACCACGAGCGCATGGACGGCCGCGGCTACCCGCACGCGATGCCCGCCGACAAGATCCCCCGCCTCGCACGCATCATCTGCATCGCGGACAGCTACGACGCGATGACGAGCGACCGCGCATACCGTGCCGCGCTGCCCCACGAGATCGCGATCGCGGAGGTGCGTCGCTGCGCGGGCACGCAGTTCGACGCGGAGCTGGTCGAGCCCTTCGTGGAAGCGCTCGAAGAATGGCGCGCGAACCGGATCGCGAAGGGCCAATCGGTGGCGCGATGATGCGCTGGCTCCTGCTGCAACTGATCCGACTGTATTGGTGGACTCTCTCGCCCCTGCTCGGACGCGCCTGCCGCTACGAGCCCTCGTGCTCGCGCTACACGGCGGCCTGCATCGAACGCTTCGGCGCCGCGCGCGGCGGCTGGCTCGGCGCGAAACGAATCTGCCGCTGCCACCCCTTCGCCCCCGGCGGCTACGATCCCCCGCCCGAGTCGCTCGACGCCGCGCGCGTGATCGACCGCGTGGCGTGACAACTCAATCGTTCTGCATCAGGCCCTTCACGGTGCCGTCCGCTTCCACGCGGACTCGCATCGCGCTCGGCTCCTTCGGCAAACCCGGCATCGTCATCACGTCGCCGAGCAGACAGACCACGAAGCCTGCGCCCGCCGAGAGCCGCGCCTCGCGCACCGTGACGCGGAACCCCTGCGGTCGCGCGGCGTTCATCGCCGGGTCGTCGCTCAGCGAGAGCGGCGTCTTCGCCATGCAGACCGGGAGCTTCGCGCCCTCGCTCTCGAGACGGTCGAGCACCTTCTTGGCGGCGGGCGCGATGACCGCACCGTCGGCGCCGTAGATCTTCT
Source organism: Myxococcota bacterium (assembly GCA_025453555.1). Taxonomy (GTDB): domain Bacteria; phylum Myxococcota_A; class Polyangia; order Polyangiales; family Houyiibacteriaceae; genus JACKEH01. The sequence goes on from JALOQC010000085.1 coordinate 5,593, forward strand.
GCGCGATCGCGTCGATCTTCTCCGCGTAGCTCGACGACAGCTCGTACGTGAACTTCGGCTGACGCGCGGGGCTGTCGTCCAATTGAGCGGCCACCACCTTCGCGAGCTCTTCCGCGCCGGCGCCGCCGTCCGAGAACGCCGTCGAGGCCGCCGCCTTCACGCCCCTCGCCGCGCAGTGCGCGATCACCGCGTCGAGCTCCTCCGACGCGTCGGTCGGGAAGCGGTTGATCGCCACCACCGCGCGCACCCCGAAGCCCTTCACGGAGTCGAGGTGGTGGTCGAGGTTCGCGAGCCCCGCCGAGAGCGCGGCATCGTCGCGTCGCGTGAAGTCCTTCGCGCCACCGTGGGCCTTGAGCGCGCGGCACGTCGCGACGAGCACGACGAGGTCCGGCCAGAGCCCGGTCTGTCGACACTTGATGTCGAAGAACTTCTCTCCGCCGAGATCGAAGCCGAAGCCCGCCTCCGTCACCACGACGTCCGCGTACGCGAGCCCCATGCGCGTCGCGAGCACGCTGGAGCAGCCGTGCGCGATGTTCGCGAAGGGGCCGCCGTGCACGATCGCGGGCGTGCCTTCGCGCGTCTGCACGAGGTTCGGACGCAGCGCGTCGCGCAGCAGCACGCGGAGCGCCGGCGCCGCGCCGAGATCGGCCACCGTCACGGGCGCGCGATCCTTGGTGCGCCCCACCACGATCCGCGCGAGACGCGCCTCGAGATCTTCTTCGCTCTCCGCGAGGCAGAGCACCGCCATGATCTCGCTCGCCGCCGTGATGTCGAAGCTCGTCTCGCGCGCCACGCCTTCGCCGCGCAGGCCGACGATCACGTTGCGGAGCGAGCGGTCGTTCATGTCGAGCGCGCGCGGCCACGTCACGCGATCGGCAGAGAGCCCGCTCTTGCCGCCGAAGTGAAGGTCGTTGTCGATCAGCGCCGCGAGCAGGTTGTGTGCGGAGGTGATCGCGTGGAGGTCGCCCGTGAAGTGCAGGTTGATGTCGCTCGCCGGCTCGACCTGCGCGACGCCTCCGCCGGTGCCGCCGCCCTTGATGCCGAAGACCGGCCCGAGGCTCGGCTCGCGCAGACAGACCGCCGTGCGCCGCCCGATGCGCGACAGACCCATCGAGAGCCCGACGCTCGTGGTCGTCTTCCCTTCGCCCGCCTTCGTCGGGTTGATCGCGCTGACGAGCACCAGCTTCCCGCGCGGCTCGCGCAGCGCTTCGAGCTCGATCTTGGCCTTGTGGCGGCCATAGGGGATCACGTGCTCGGGCGAGAGACCGAGATCGCGGGCGACGTCGTGCAAGGGGCGGAGCTGCATGGCGGCGGATGCTGCCAGATGGGGAGGCCCGCGGGCGTGCTCGAAATCACGTTTCTCGGAGGTCCGTAGGCTTGGCCTGCACGAGGACCCGCGCATCACACGCACACGATGCGCGAAGCTCACCTCTCGATCCGCGCGCGCACCCACTCCACGAGCGCCCGCGGCGCCGCACGATCGGGCTCGGTCGCCTTCCACGACGCGAACACCTCGATGGGCGGGAGCGCCTCGAAGGGAAGCCGCCGGAGCTCGCCGCTCGCCACGAAGGGCTCCGCCGCGACGTCCGGCAACACCGTGAGCAGCAGCCCGCTGCGACACACGTCGACGTTCGACGCGAGCAGCGTGATGCGCATGCCGATCGCGCGCGGCACCTCGCTCGGCCACCCGTCCTGCACGCGCCCGGTGTCTCCCACCTGCGGCACCCCGAAGGGATGCGCGAGCACGTCGTCGCGGCGCACCCGCTTCTTCCCGAAGAGCGGATGCCCCCGCCCGCAGTACACGCTCGCACCCGTCTCGCCCAGCCGCTCCACGCGTCGCGTCTCTGCGTCCATCGCCTCGTAGTGCAGGACCACGTCGAGCTCCCCGCGCTCGAGCGCGACGAGCGCCTCCGCCGTACGAAGGTTCTGGTGCTCCGGGATCAATGCCGGATGCTCGCGCTTCAATTCGAGCAACCCGGGCACCACGAAGTGCGAGCTCAGCACCCCGAGCGAGCCGACGCGAAGGCGCCCCGCGAAGGGATCCGCCTCCGCCGCGAAGAGCGCGTCGTGCAGCCCTCGGTCGAGCCGCCCCTTCGCGTCGCGCACCACCTCGCGCAGCGTACGGCCCGCGTCGTTGAGCACGAGCCCGCGCCCGATGCGATCGAAGAGCGGCGCGCCGATCGCATCCTCCAGCAAGCGCACCGTGCGCGACACCGCGGCCGGCGTGAGGTGCAGGTGCCGGCTCGCGACCGCGACGCTCCCGCGCTCCGCGACCTCCAGGAACGCGGGCAGCCAGTTCCACACCTCGCGCAGCAGGTCCGGGCTCGTCACGCGCGTAGGTTCGATCGAAAAGCGAAACGAGTCGATCCCGAAAAACCGACTCGGTTCCGTCGAAGGCGGCGGTCGGTCGCGATTCCCACCTCGGCTCCCCGCCCGGGACGAACGGTCGTCGCTTTCCCGAGAAGATCGTCGAGACGCGCAACTCGGTGGCACGTCGGCCGAGCGGACGGCACCTTCTCGCTCACGCGAACTCTGGGGAGACTCGTCATGCGCTCGATCGCCGCGTCGTTCTTTGCTGCTCTTCTTCTGGCCGCATGTGGCGGCCCCTCGTCGGATCTCTGCGGCGAGCTCGTCGTCGATCCCGAGACCGACAGTTGCCAATGCCCGGAGGGCACCGAGCGAGGCGACGACGTGTGGACCTGCGTGCTCCCGGACGGAGGCACGATCCGAGACCCGAACGCCCCCGATGCGTCGTCGCGCGACTCGGGAATGGAGGACGCGGGCCTGGACCTCGACTCGGGAATGGACTCGGGCGTCGACGCTGGAATGGACGCGGGCGAACCCGACGGAGGCTGCCCCGAGCTCGTCTGGTACCGCGACCGCGATCGCGACGGATTCGGCGTCGACGACGAGTCCGTCACGGGCTGCGCTGCCCCCGACGGCTACGTCGCGGAAGGCGGCGACTGCGACGACGAGTGCACGGCGTGCACCCCCTTCGCGAGCGAGATCTGCGACGAGCGCGACAACGACTGCGACGGCACGCCGGACGAAGGGTTGCCGCAGGTGACGTGTTACCGGGACCAGGACGGGGATGGGTTCGGGGATGAGATGATCACGAGGCTGGCTTGTGGTTGTTTCGAGGGTTGGACGCCACGATCCGATTCCTTTGACTGCGGCGACCGTGTGCCAGAGGCGTTTCCCGGGCAGAGGTTGGCCTTCGCGGAGCCTTATTGCGGGGCGAATGGGATCACGGAGGTTTGTGCAGCCCCCCTACCGGGTACCAGAGGGACGAACTACGACTATGACTGCGATGGCGTGAACACCGAAGCCACCCCGCCGCGCGATATCCTGTCGCTCGGCGCCAGCTGCGCGTATGCGTCCGGGGCGTGCCGGCAGTTCATCGCAGGGTGCGCGTCGTCCGGAACCTGCCGCAGCACGTGCGGAGAAGAGGTCGAGGTCGTTGAAGGTTGTGTCGTGCAAACCGATTTGCGCTGCGTGCCCGTAACCACTCGCGTCACGCAGCGATGCCGCTGAGTTGCCGCGCCACCTCCGCCCCTGCTACTAAGCCCCAGTGGTGGAGGTACGAATGCGCACGCTTCTCTTTCTTTCCTTGAGCTTGTCCCTCGTCGCTTGTGGTGACGACGATGGTGACCGTCCACGCGACAGCGGGACGGGCGTCGACACTGGTATGCCGATCGTGCCGGACGGGGGCGGTACCGACACCGGCACGGGGCCCGGCGTCGATGGCGGCCCGGACGCAGGAGAGGTTCCAGCCGACTGCAATGCCGGAGGGACCTGCAACTTGCTGGTCAACAACTGTCCCACGGCGGGCGAGGCCTGCTACTCGGGCATGGATGGCCCGACGTGTTTCGCAGCAGGTACGCGAAGTGCCGGCGAAGCCTGCATGAACCTGAACGATTGTCGGGAGGGTCTGGGCTGTCTCGGAACGGAGGAGGGTGGTTTCGTCTGTCGTCAGCTGTGCTGCATGGCGAGCGGCGGAACGGAGTGCGCGACCGGTGAACTCTGCCTCGGCTTCACTGGCGCCGATGGCGACATCGGATTCTGCGAGGCACCTTCAGGGTGCGACGTGATCAACCAAACCGGATGCCCGGATGGAGAGGACTGTGCGCTCTTGAGCGGGGACGGTTCTACCACCTGCACGACCCTTCCAGACGACGGAGGAACCCAAGGTGCCTCATGTACCGACGATCCGTGTGCCGCGGGCTTTCTTTGTCTCCGTGTGATGGATGCCACCGACGCGTTCTGCCTGCGAGCGTGCAATCCCGCGATGGACATGTGCGTCGACGGCTTCACGTGCGCGCGCTTGACCGACTCTCTCGGCGGCTGCACGCCCGAAGGCTGAGCCCACCGGCGCCTGATGTTCGTGCGCCTCGCTACGACCCTGCTCTTCGTGTCGTCGCTCTTCGTCTCCGCTTGCGGTGACGACGATGCGCCGCGCGATGGCGGGGTCGATGCGTTCGTGCCGGACGGCGCCGTGCGCGTCGACGGCGCGATCCTTCCCGACTCCGGCGCCGACGGAGCGTCGAGCGATGCTTCGGCCGACGATGCCGGCTCCACGTCGTCGTGCGGGGGCCTCTGCGATCCACGCGGCGGGCGCTGTGGCGGTGGTCTCTGCGTGCTCGTCGACGAAGAGCCAAGCTGCGCGATCGGGAGCGGCACGAGGACCGAGGGCGAGCGCTGCGCGGTCTCCACCGAGTGTGTCGCGGGCACCGCGTGCTTCCGGCGCCGTGAGGGCGGCGTGTGTGGGCGCATCTGCTGCGAGGACGACGCGCTCGACACGACGTGCGGCGACATGCGGCGCTGCGGCGGACCCGGCGTGCTCGTCGACGAGTCGGTGACCACGTGGGGCGAGTGCCTGCCCATCCGGTCCTGCGACGTGCTCGGCACGGGCAGCGAGTGCCTGGTCGGCGAGTCGTGCTTCTTGGTCGGCGACCGAGGCGAGACCGACTGCCGGGTGCCGGGATCGGCGAGCGTGGGCGAGGCCTGCGAGGTCGCCGAGGATTGCGCGAGCGGCACGACCTGCACGGGGCTCTTCGAGCGGACCTGCGTCCGCGTGTGCCGGCTCGAGGTCGAAGGCGCGTGCCCCGCGGGCGAAGGAAGCTGCGTGGCCTACGCGCAGTCGCCACCCGGCACGGGGCTCTGCACGGTCAGCGCAGGCGTGCGACGCGACTGAAGCCGCGGCGGCCGCGCGGCGCGACTGAAGCCGCGCGGGATACGCATGGAGCGCCTCGACGCGGCGGGGTGCGCGTCGACGATTCGCAGGGGACAATCGCGCCGCGAACGGATCGGAGGCGGGATGCGGACGGGGGCGTGGGGGCGGTGGAGTTCGGTGCTCGTGCTCGTGGCGTGGCTCGTCGTACCGCGCTCGACGCTCTCGCAGCCGCGGGTGCCCGCGTTTCGCACCACCCCCGGCGGGCCGGCGCTCCGGGTGGTCGGTGAGGTGCGCACCGGCGTGCAGCCCAAGAGCGTCGAGGTGAGCCCCGACGGGCGCCGGGTCTGGGTCTGCAACTTCGGGCAGCTCGATCGCGACAACGTGTGGATCTACGACGCGGAGACGCTCGCGCGCGTCGGGGTGGTCGAGTTCCCCGGCAACGCGGTGGAGACGACGTTCTCACCCGACGGCGCGACGGCGTACGTCTCGAACTTCCGGCGCGGCGTGGTCGAGGTGATCGACACTGCGAGCCTGACGGTGCGCGGCGAAGTGCGCGTCGGCGCGAACCCGAAGTTCATGGTGGTCTCGCCGGACGGATCGACCCTCTACGTCGCGCTCTACACGCAGCGCAGCGTGGCGGTCGTCGACACCACACGCCTCGAGCTCGTGCGTCGTCTGCGTGCGGGCGTCCAACCGCGCGGGATGGCGATCCGACCGGACGGCTCGCTCCTCGTCGCGAGCTTCCGCAGCGACTTCGTGCAGCAGTTCGACGCGAGCGGGAACGAGACGGCGCGCATCGACACGTGCCCCTTCCCGCGGCACTTGCAGATCGGCCCAGACCCCAACCTGCTCTTCGTGACGTGCACGCTCGGCACGATCGGCGTCTACGACCTGACCACCGGACGCCGCGTCGGCGCCGCCCCCACTGGACGCAACCCGCGCTCGCTCGGCCTCAGCGCGGACGGTCGCTTCGCCGCGACCGCCAACTTCCACTCGAGCGACGTCTCGCTCGCCGACTTCGCGACTCGCACCCACCGCACGAGCGAGGTGCCGGGGGCCGACCAGCTCGTCGGGCTCGCGCTCCGGGTGTACGGCGACGGCCCCGAAGGGCGCCCGCGGTTGCGGGTGTTCGCGACGAGCTGGAACGATCACACGATGTTCGTGCTCGAGCCGAGCGAGCCGCTGCCGGAGCCGAGCGCACCCTGATCGGCGGAGCGGAGGTCGCGGCGCGCGCACTGTCGACCCCGTCGGCCCTGACCGACACCCCTCGTCGTGCGACCTGTCGAGCGAGCGCGGCCACGTTCCCAGACCGAGGAAACCCCCGCTCGTGTAGGCTGCTCGCATGGAACGTTACCGGCAGATCTTCGAGAACAACAAGAAGTGGGTCGAGTCGAAGCTGATCCACGATCCCGATTATTTTCTTCGTTTGTCCGCGGGTCAGTCGCCGGACTTCCTCTACATCGGCTGCGCCGATTCTCGTGTCCCCGCGAACGAGATCATGGGTCTCGAGCCTGGAGAAGTGTTCGTCCACCGCAACGTGGCGAACCTCGTGGTGAATACCGATCTGAACGTCCACTCGGTGATCGAGTACGCGGTCGAGCACCTCAAGGTGAAGCACGTGATCGTGTGCGGTCACTACGGCTGCGGCGGCGTGAACGCGGCGATGAGCTCGCGCGACCTCGGTCTCTTGAACCCGTGGCTGCGCGAGATCCGCGACGTGTTCCGGATTCATCGAAACGAGCTGATGGCCATCGAGGACGAACAGGAGCGCGCGAAGCGGCTCGTCGAGCTCAACGTCCAAGAGCAGTGCGTGCGCGTGATCAAGACCGCGGTCGTTCAAAAGCGGTACCTGAAGGAAGGCTATCCGAAGGTCCACGGCTGGGTGTTCGACCTCCACGACGGTCTGCTCAAAGACTTGCACATCCCGTTCGAGCAGATCCTGGAGGGCATCCGCGAGATCTACCGGCTCGAGGTCTGAGCACGGCGAACCGGAAGCCGTACGCAGCGCCGACGGCGAGCGCCGCGTGGACGACGTTGCCTCGCGCCTTCGGCCGCGCGAAACGGAGCTTCGAGCTGCGCTGTCGTCGTCTCGTGCTGCGCGGTTCGAGCGCACGACCTCGCGGCCAGCGGCGCTCGAAAGCACACCGTTCGAAACGAGGCTCAGCCGCGCGCGAGCTTCTTCCACTCCGTGTGTTGTGCGACACCGGGGCGGTCGAGGCGCTCGTAGCCGTGCGCGCCGAAGTAGTCGCGCTGCGCTTGGATCACCGAGGCGCTGCCGCGCGCGGTGGCCATGCCGTCGAGCCACGCGAGGCTCGTGCACAACCCCGGCGCCGCGACGCCGGCGAGTGCGCACGCCGACACCACACGACGCCACGCCGGCAAACGACGACGAAGCTCGTCCGCGAAGTCGGGCGCGAGGAGGAGCGACGCGAGGTCGCCCGCCGCGAAGGCCGCGGTGACTCGGTCGAGGAAACGCGCGCGGATGATGCAGCCCGCAGTCCAGATGCGCGCGACCTCGCCGAGGTTGGTGCCGTAGCCCTTCTGCTCGCTCGCGCGCGCGAGGAGCGAAAAGCCCTGCGCGTAGCTCGTGATCTTCGCCGCGTAGAGAGCGTCGCGGACGTCGTCGACGCTCACGCCTTCGACTCGCGCGGCTTCGCGCGCGACCGCGCCTCGTCCGAGGGTCGGCGCGATCCGCTCGCGCAGCGACTTGTCGCCGCTGACGATGCGCGCGTCGACCGCGGCCGCGATGGTCGGGATCGCCACCGCGAGCTCCGCCGCAGCGATCACCGTCCAACGCCCCGTCCCCTTCTGCCCCGCGCGATCGAGCACGGCGTCGAGCAGCAGCGCGTTCGGAGACTCGGGATCCTTCACGCGGAAGATGTCCGCCGTGATCTCGACGAGGAAGCTCTCCAGCTCGCCCGCGTTCCAGGTCGCGAACACGTCCGCCACCGCGTCCGGCGTCAGCCCGAGCCCGTCGCGCAGCAGGGTCGCGCTCTCCGCGATGAGCTGCATGTCGCCGTACTCGATGCCGTTGTGCACCATCTTCACGAAGTGCCCCGCGCTGCCCGCGCCGCAGTGCGTGACGCAGGGGCCGCCCGAGCCGACGGCCGCGATCTTCGTCAGCACCGGCGCGAGGCGTTCCCACGCTTCGAGGTCGCCGCCGGGCATCATCGACGGACCGAGGAGCGCGCCTTCTTCGCCGCCCGAGACGCCCATTCCGACGAAGCGCCACGGACGCTGCTCCGCGCGCGCCGCGCGTCGATCCGTGTCGACGAAGAGGCTGTTCCCCCCGTCGACGACGATGTCGTCTTCCTCGAGCAGCGGATCGAGCGCGTCGAGCACGTCGTCGACGGGCTGTCCCGCGACGACGAGCAGCACGATCCGACGCGGTCGCTCGAGGCTCGCCACGAAGCTCGGCAGGTTCTCCGCGATGGTGAGCTTCGCCTCCGGATGCCGCGCCGACAGCTCCTTCGCTTTGTCGACGCTGCGATCGAAGCCCGCCACGGAGAACCCGCGGCTCGCGAAGTTGCGCGCGAGGCTCGCGCCCATCACTCCGAGCCCGATCACTCCGACGTCGTTCCGTCCCGTCTGCATCGTCGTTCTCCTCGGTGTCTCACCGCTCGTCGTCACGCGTCACTCGATCCCACGTCACTCGATCCCACGTCACTCGATCCCACGTCACTCGATCCCACGTCATTCGATCGTCATGGGATCGTCGCTCGAGCCCGAATCGCTCGATCCCAGGTCGTTCGTCACGCTTTCCGTGCGCGGCCGCGCGCCGCACGTCACGGACTCACGCACGCGTCTCACTCGCCCGCTCCCGTCGCGTCGGTGATCACGACCACTCCGTCGAGCCCCGTCGCCGGAAGCGCCGGATCCCCTGCGCGCAGACGCGCGATCGCCTCGCGCTTGCCCGCGCCGACCGCGAACACGACGTGGGTCTTCGCGGTCGCGAGAAACGAACGCGTGAGCGTGAGCCGACGCGACGGTGGCTTCGGGGAGCGTTCGACCAGCATCACACGCGCGCTCGGCGAATCCCATGAGTACACCGACGCATCACCCGAACTGAGCGGGAACAGCGACGCGACGTGACCGTCCTCGCCGAGCCCGAGCAACGTCACGTCGAGCGCGCCGTGGAGCACCTCGTCGATCGCTCGCTCCACGCGGGCGATCGCGCGAGTCGGCGCGTCGAGCTCGTCGTCGTGCAGCAGCGCGACGTGGCGGGGCAGCGCGACGAGCCGTTCGGCCTCGCCTGCGTTCGACTCGGACGACGCCCGGGGCACCACCCGCTCGTCCACCCACGTGAGCACGAGCTCGCGCGGCTCGAACGCAACGCGGTCGTCCATCGAATCGAGCTGGAAGAGACGCGCGATCACCCGCAACGCGCTGCCGCCCGAGATCGCGAGGCGCGGACCGTGGGTCTCGAGCGCCGCGCGAAGACGCACCGCGGCCTCGCGAACCGGATCGTCGGAGACCACGATCGTCGGCGCGCTCATGCGGACCTCGGTTCGACGCAGCGAACTGGAGCGACGCACGTCGTCCGCGAAGCTGCGATCTCCCGCGATTCGGTCGGCCCTCGGACGACCGTGGAGTCGATGCGCCGCCAGGCGTCGAAGCGGCGGGTGCTCCCGGAGCCGACGTCGATCGCGGTCACACGCCCTCCGACCAACTGCCTTCACAGCCGGAGAAGAGCGCATCGCTCTCCGACGGGCCCCACGAGCCTGCGGGGTACTCGTGCATCGGCACCTCACCGCTCCGCCACGCGCTCGTGTACGCGTCCGCGAAACGCCAGCACGCCTCGATCTCGTCGCTGCGGATGAAGAGCGTCGCGTCGCCGCGGAGCGCGTCGAGGAGCAGGCGCTCGTAGGCGGGCGCGGTCGTCTCACCGAACGCGTCGCGGTAGTCGAAGCGCAGCGCGGCAGGCGCCATGTTCATCGCGCTGCCGGGACGCTTCACGCCGAACGAGAGCGTGATCGCCTCGCGCGGTTGAAGGCTCAGCGTGAGCACGTTGGGGCGTCGCTCGCACAGCCGCCCTTCGCGCAGCGCGCGGCGGTACTCGTCGTCCTCCATGCCGTCGGGTCGGTTGAAGAGCTGCAGCGGCGGCGTGCGGAACTGGACCTGCACCTCCGTGAAGCGCTTGGCGAGGCGCTTGCCGTGACGCAGCAAGATCGGGACGCCGGCCCAGCGCCACGTGTCGATCTCGGCGCGAATCGCGACGAACGTCTCGGTGTCGGAGTCGCGCGGCACGCCCTCTTCGTCGAGGTAACCGCGCACGCGTTCGCCTCGAAGCTCACCGGCCGCGTAGCGCGCGCGCACGCTCGACTCCGCGACCTCGCGCCGCGTCGGCACCCGCAAGCTGCGGAGCAACGCGACCTTCTGCGCACGCACCGCTTCGGCGTCGAGCGACGAGGGCGGCTCCATCGCGACGAGCGCGAGCACCTGGAGCATGTGGTTCTGCACCATGTCGCGGAGCGCACCCGTGGTGTCGTAGTAGCCCCCGCGGCCGCCCTCCATGCCGAGCTCTTCCGCGACCGTGATCTGCACGAGCTCGACGTGCTGACGGTTCCACACCGGCTCGAAGATGGCGTTGTGGAAGCGAAACCCGAGCAGGTTCTGCACGGTCTCCTTCCCGAGGTAGTGATCGATGCGGAAGATCTGGAACTCGCGCAGGTGCGCGTGCAGCTCCGCGTTGAGCTTCTGCGCGCTCGCGAGGTCGTGTCCGAAGGGCTTCTCCACCACCACGCGCCGCCACGCGGTCGCCTCGTCCTCGCGCTGACGCGGCAAGAGCCCCGCGCCACAGAGGCGCGCGACGGAGACCGCAAAGAGCTCCGGCTTGAGCGAGAGATAGAAGAGACGCCCCGTGCCGTCGCCGCCCGGCAACGCGTCGAGGCGTGCTTTCAGGCGCGCGAGATCGCCTTCGCGCTCGACGTCGGCCGCCTCGTAGCCGACGTGGGGCGCGAGCTTCTCGAACGCGTCCTTCAGCTCGGGCGGGATCGCCTCGCGCAGCTCCTGCCGCCACGCCTCGTCGCTCTTCTCACGGCGCGAGACGCCGATCACCCGCAGTCCCTCGGGCGGCTGGCCTTTGTCGACGAGGCTGGCGAGCGCGGGGATCAGCTTGCGCGCGGTGAGGTCTCCGCTCGCGCCGAAGATGACGACTTGGGTCGGCGGCATGACGCGCAGGCTACACGGGGTCGCGCGCGAACGACGACCACGAACGCCCATGAGCGACGACGACACGTGCGCGGGCACGAACGCTCGCGGATACGAACGCTCGCGGATACGAACGCTCCCGGATGCGAACGCTCGTGGACACGAACGCTCGCGGATACGAACGCTCGCGGACACGAACGCTCGTGGACACGAACGCTCGCGGATACGAACGCTCGCGGATAATGCGAACGCTCGCGGACACGAACGCTCGCGGACACGAACGCTCGCGGACACGAACGCTCGCGGGCACGAACGCTCGCGGACACGAACGCTCGCGGATACGAACGCTCGCGGGCACGAACGCTCGCGGGCACGAACGCTCGCGGATACGAACGCTCGCGAACACGTGAATGCGAGCGCGAGACGACGCGGGTCGCGCGACGCGAGCATCCTCGCGACGCGCGACGTCGATCGTTCAGGCCATCGCCGGCTCGAAGAGCCCGATCACGGCTCCCGTCGGATCCGCGACGACCGCGATCACACCGACGCCCGGCACCGGGATGCGTGGCTCGAGCACCATCGCGCCGAGCTGCTTCGCCTTCTCACAACCCGCGTCCACGCCGTTCGGCAGGACGACGAAGGTCATCCAGTTCGGTGGCACGCCGGGCGGCGTCGACTGCGGATCCGCGACCGGCACGTCGCCCGCCGCGAAGACCTTCATCCCGCCCGGGCCGCTGTTCGTGCCCTGCCAGCCGCACAGCGTCGCGTAGAAGTCGAACGCGCCGTCGACGTCGCTCGTCGAGAGCGTCTCCCAGCAGAACTCACCGACCCCCGGCATGCCGGGCTCGGGATCGCCCTTCTCCCAGCGCGCGATGCTCACGTAGGCGCCCGCTGGATCGGCGATCACCGCGAAGCGCCCGATGTTCGGGATGTCCATCGGGCCGACCGCGACCGTGCCGCCCGCCTTCGTCGCGGCCGCCGCCGCACCGTCGACGTCGACGACCGACACGTAGCTCATCCAGTGCGGAGGATGCGAGTCGTCCATCAGCGGCATCATCCCGCCGACTTGTTTGTCGCCGTTGTTGACCAGCGTGTAGGCGAACCCGTCCATCGGGACGTCCTCGAAGGTCCATCCGAAGAGCTCCCCGTAGAAGCCCTTCGCCTTCGCGACATCCTTCGTCATCAGCTCACGCCACGTGAAGTGGCCCGGCGTAAAGCTCGGCGTCGTCATCGTGCCCACCCTTGCGTAAAGCTCGGCGTCGTCATCGTGCCCACCCTTCCTTCTCGCGCGTTCCCTTCATGCCATGACACTCGTCATGGCATCTGCACCGCGTCGGGAGCGAAGTACCACGGGCGTGTGACGCGTGTCTCCCGCCCCGGCGACGACCCCGTTTCGCAGCGCAACGGCGCGACTCGCCACATGGGCGGCGCCGCTCGGTGGAGCGAAGATGCTACGGTTCGTGGTCCATGCGTTATCCCCCGCGCCACAAGACGGAGCGCCGTGCCCGCATCGTCCAGGCGGCCGCGCGGCTCTTCCGGAAGAACGGGTTCGCGGAGACGAGCGTGGGCGACGTGATGCAGGGCGCCGAGCTGACGCACGGCGGCTTCTACGGCTACTTCGACGACAAGGTCGCGCTCTTCTCCGAGGCGCTCGGAGAAGCGTTCGCGCAGGCGCGCGAGAACTTGCTCGCGCGTGGCCTGCAGGACTTGCGTGGCGAGGCGTGGATCGAAGCCGCGGCCGCGCGCTACGCGACGATGAAGCATCGCGACGCGCCGGAGCTAGGGTGCGCGGTGCCGGCCCTCGGCGCGGAGGTCGCGCGCGGACCGCGTGCGGTGCGCAAGCGCTTCGGCGTCGAAGTGCGCGCGACGATCGATGCGATGGCGGCGCGGCTCGACGGAGATCCGGAGCAAGCCAAGCGACGCGCGGCACGCTTGCTGGCGACGTGGGTCGGTGCGCTGCTCATCGCCCGCGCGACGGACGACCGCACGTTCGCGCAGTGGATGCTCGACTCCGTCCGCGAGTGACGCGCGTCGTTCTGGAAACGATCACGCGAGGCAGGTGCTCGACGAAACGCCGAGCATGATCGCACACGGTCACCCGCGAGCGTTCGGCCCATGTCCAAAGGCCTTTGCGGAAAAGGTGCTCTGGCACGGTCACCCGCGCGCGGTCGGCCGACGTGCTCACGAGAACGACACGTCGAGCACGCCGTCGAACACGTGACGTGCGGGGCCGCGCATGCGCACGGGCTCGTGCTCCGCGCCGACCGTGATGGTCAGCGCCCCCCCCGGCAGGCGCATGACGACGGGTTCGTGCCGACGCGCGCGCCCGGTGACGACGGCGGCGACTGCCGCGGCGCACGCGCCCGTTCCACACGCACGGGTCCAACCGGAGCCACGCTCGAAGACGTCGAGGTCGAAGGTGCGCGCGTCGTCGGTGGGGCGCGCGAAGCCCACGTTGACGCCCTCTGGGAAGCGCGGATCGGATTGGACGCGTGGTCCGAGCGCGAGCCGGTCGACCGCGTCGAAGGTGACCGCGTGCGGGTTGCCCATCGACACCCCCGTGAAGCGCACCCCGTCCACGAAGGGCGCGTCGACGAGCGGCGCGGCCGCCACGAGCGGGAGGTCCGTCGGCCGGAGGCTCGGCACGCGCATGCGCACTTCGACGTCGGCCCCCCGATCGAACGACGAGACCACGACGCTCGGGTGGGGCCCGGCGTCCGTCTGCACCACGACCTCGGGGCCCACGAAGACGCCCTCTTCCTCGAGGGTGGCGAGTCGCGCGAGGTGGAGCACCACGCAGCGCAGGCCGTTGCCGCACATCTCGGAGGTGGAGCCGTCCGCGTTGATCACACGCATCGAGGGCGCGCGCGGGTCGACCACGAGCACGCCGTCCGCGCCGACACCGGTGAAGCGGTCGCAGATCGCGATCGCGTCGCGGTCGGGGCGAGCTCCCCATGCGTCGACGTCGACGATCACGAAGTCGTTGCCGAGGCCTTCGTACTTGGAGAACGCGAGCACGCGCAGGAGATAGCGCGTTCGTGCGGCGCGGGAAACCGGCGCGGATGCGTCGGCTCTCGAGCGAGCGGTGCCTGCTCGACGACGTACCGCCGCTCCACGACCCACCGCCGCTCGAGAGAGCGCGTCGCGCCCTCGACGCGGTGGCTGACGAGCGCGGAGCCGTCCCTCACGCCGAGCGTCGGCTCAGCTCTCGACCGGCTCGTCGACGTGCTCGAAGAAGCGCACCGCGCTCTCGACGCTCGCCCCGAGCGCGTTGTGCACGAGCCGTGACACGCCCTCGTCGTTGCCCTTGAGCGCGTCGTAGTAGCGCTGGCGGTGCGTCGCGTGGACGATCACGGGCGGGTACCCGTGGCGCAGCAGGATCAGGTTCATCACCAGGCGCGCGACCTTCCCGGTCTGACGCGGGAAAGGGTAGATGTGCAGGAGCTGGTAGTGGACCTTCGCCGCGAGGCGAACCGCGTGTGTCGAACGCTTCGTCTCCGCCGAGTTCGCCCATTGAATCAGCTGGCGCATCTTGTAGCTGATCTTGTCGGGCGTGGAGATGTCGTGGAAGTACAGCCGGTGAAGCGGCATGTCCTTTCGGTACGTCGGCTGACCGCGACCTTCGAGCTCCTCCGGCGCGAGCTGCGCGTAGAGCTTCTTGATCACGTCGAGCGAGACGCTGAAGCGCTTCCGCTCCGACATCTCGTAGATCATGTCGATGGCGGCCTTGTGGTTCCGGATCTCGTCGAAGACCGGGACCATCGTGGCGTCCGTCGGCTGCCCGTGGACGAGCGCGGCGTCGAGCTCTTGGGGCGTGTAGACCACGCCTTCGAGAGCGCTGTCGTGGTAGATCCACGACATCTCCATCAGCTTGCGGAACTCCTCGATCTTGCCGGGATCCGCCGTCTTCGTGAGCTCTTGAAGACGAGCGACGCGCGACTCGAGGCTGCCTCCGTGCAGCTGCTGGACCAAAGCCCGTTCCCTCCTGATGGGCGCGTGAAGCGCCATTTCACTGGCGGGGGCCCGCACGGCCTCCCGGACGCCGCGCACGGCGTACCCCGTTCCCGGGGGCGCGGACACTACCAGTCCCCCGAGGGAGGATCAACGCCGAAACCACCCCACTCGCCAACGCTCTGGAATGAATCGAGAAAACGTCGATCCAGACTACCCCTGAGGGGCAGGCGCCACGAAGCTCGCTCGTCGCCCGAGGGGCCGTCGCGGCGTCAAGGCGAAGGCAGCAGCACCATGAGGGTGGCGCGAAGCGCCTCGGGATCGGGCACTCCGGTCTCCACGTGGCGGATGCGGCCGTCGACGTCGATGACGACGAGGGTCGGCAGGGCCTCGACACCGTAGCGCGCTTGGAGCGCCCCGTCGGGGTCGTGCAGCGAAGGGAACCGAGCGTCGAGCTCGCGGTGGAAGTCGGCCACGCGGGGCGCGGGCACGGGCTCGGTGTTGACGCCGTAGAAGCTGACGCCGCGGTGGGTCAGATCGCGCGCGAGGTCGTTCAGGATCGGGATCGAGCGCCGGCAGGGCGCGCACCAGCTCGCCCAGAAGTCCAAGACCACCACGCGGCCCCGCAGGCTCGCGAGGTCGACCCGATCGCCGACCCCTTCGCCCGCCACGACCTCCGCGACGGTCGGAGGGGCCTCGCGATCGAGGACACCGCAGTGGTTCGGGAGCACGCCGAGGACCGCCAAGCCGGCCACCGCGAGGAGACCCACGAGCCAAGGGAGCAGTCGTCGGAGGTCGTCGCGCACGGACCACCATGACCCGCGGCGCGCGCGCTGACCACCGACGCGCGCCGATCGTGTGGACGCCGGCGCGATCGGCTCCCACCTTCGACCTCGGCGCTCTCGCTCTTCCTCCCGAAGTCGCAGGCCGATACCTCCCGACGTCGCAGGCCGACCTCTCTCGACGTCGCAGGCCGAAGTCTCTCGACGCCGCAGGCCGAAGTCTCTCGACGTCGCGGGCCGATGCCTCCGGCGCCGCAGGCCGAAGTCTCCCGCGCCGCAGGCCGAAGTCTCTCGACGTCGCAGGCCCGATGCTTCCCGACGTCGCGGGCCCGATGCCCGCCGCGGCCCGATGCTGCTCCGGGATCAGCTCCGGCCGTCGAGCGCGAAGAGCTGCACGTTGGCGACCGCGACCAACTCCGTCGGCTCGGACGCGTCGACCAAACGTCGCAGCGCCTGGAGGTACTCGACGTGCAGCGCCTGCAGTCGCGCGAAGTCTTCCCGACCGATCGCGAACACGGACCACGAGAACAAACCCGGTTTCCCTTCGCTCAAACGATCGCGGCCGACGTCCGCCCAATGCAGTTTCAGCGCGCGGCGCTCCGTCTCCGTCGCGGTCGAGGTGTCCACCGCGACCGGGCTCACGACGTAGCGGCCGGGGATCGCGCCTCCGACGAGGGCCTCCACCAGCCCCGCGCGCCGGAGCGCGTCGAGAGAGCGTCCGACCTCCACCTCCGAGATCCCGAGGCGCCGCGCCATCCAACGCTCCGTCCGCGGGCGCGCGCGATAGTCCGCCGTCTCGAGCAAGCGCAGCACCGCGCTCGACCACGGCAGCTCGAGCGCCACGCGGCGCCGCGCCTCTTGCTCGCGCCAGCGTGGCGCCAGCGAAGGCAAGCGCTCCGGGGACGCGACGGACGCTACGAAGTCGAGGCCGCGCAGCGTGAGCACCTCGACGAGCTCGAGCAGCTCCGCGAGACGCGGCTCGCTCCTTCCGTTGAGCCAGCGCGACGCCACGGTGCGGCTCACCGCGCATCGACGGGCCACGTCGGCGGCCTTCGCGCTGCCACGCAAGCGACCGAGCAGCGCGCCGACCCCGTGCGGCTCCGTCAGATCGAGGTCCGAGACGTCGACCGGGAAGCCCGCGAGCACGCGCCGAGGATCGCCCCCCGTGCGCGCGACGATCCGGAAGAGCTCCGACGCGCTCGGAGCGCGACGCCCGCTCTCCCAGAGGTAGACGACGTTCGAGCGGTAGCCGAGCCGTCGACTCAGCGCGGTCTGCGAACGGCGACCGCGGAGGGCTCGGACGAGCTCGCACGCCAGCGCCTCTGCGGGAAAGGTCGAGCGCGCCTCGTCGTTCGTCGGCTGCATCCCGCAATATGACTCGAGCGCACGCTCTAGGCGTCCTGGACCTACGAAATGTGCATCGGCGTGTGATCGAGCCGTGGCTGAGACCCCCACGGGTCGGTAACCTGGCCTCATGCGTCGCCTCGCACGATTCGTCGGTCCCGGCCGGCTCGCTGGCTTCGGCCCGAGCCGAACCTCGATCGGCGTCGTGCTCGCCGAGATCGTGCTCGCCTCCGTCACCAGCGGATGCTCCGGCGGCCAGACCGGTGAGATCACCGAGCCCACGCGCTGCGAGCGCGTGACGGAGGAGGTCGAGCGCGCGCACCTGCCGTCGGAGATCCAGGTGGCGCTCGAAGCCGCCGAGCGCACGACGGGCGCGTCGCTCGAGTGGATCGACGCGGACGGGGCGGCGTCGAGGCTGTCTCTGTCGCTGTCGCACGACGGTACCGCGTTCGAGCGGCTCGGAGACGACGCTTGCCCACCGTCGTGGCGCGCATCGTACATGCTGCACGCGACCACCGAAGACACTCGTTTCGCCGCCACGTTGAACGGCACGCTGACGGTTCGAGAGGTCGCGAGCGACACCAGCGAGACCCACGAGACGAGCGCGACCGTGGTCGCCGAGGCGCCGCTCGCGATGGTTCACCTCGACGGCTTCGAGGCCGACGACGAACCGGGCGGCGCGGAGACGATGGTTCGGCTCTTCGGCGTCCACGTCGGGCCCGCTTGGCGCGGCACCCTCGTCCTCCAAGACGACGAGGGAGAGCGCGTGCTCGCAGCGTTCTGATCGCGACTCGTTCTTTCGCTTCGCCGAGCGAGCTCCACCCGCATCACTGCACAGCTTCCTCATACAGGAAGCCCCGACCCACGAGCCTTCGCTCGCTCTCGCTCGCTGCGCGCCGTCGCGTGGGGCGGCTTGCGGTGACGGCTTCGGCGACGGCGACGGGCTTCCCCTTCCAACCCACGTTCGCGCGCTCGTCCTCTCCGATCGAGCCGTCGTCGGCGGCTGCGCCGTCGTGCGCGCTCGCGTGCCCCACGAGGTCCCCATGAAACACCCGATCCCCACGCTCGCTCTTCTGCTTCTCGCTTCCGCTTGTGGCGACGACGACGCTCCCGTCGCGGACGGCGGCGCCGACGCTGGCTTCGACGGCGGATCCGACTCCGGCGTCGA
>JALOQC010000086.1 GCA_025453555.1 Myxococcota bacterium
CGCGACGAACACGCCGAGCGCGAGCGCGGTCGCGAGGCCGGCTTGGGGGCGGTTGAGCCAACCTTCGGAGTAGAAGCCGAGGCCGAGCGCGAGGCTGCCTGCGATCAAACCGCCGAAGAGCACACGCGAGGCGGGGAGGATCCCGTCGGGGATCGTCTTGGGCGAGCAACCGCTCGGAAACATCCGGCGTTTGATCGCGTCGACCTCGCGGTCCGCGTAGTCGTTCATCAGCACGACGAACGCGAGGAGCAGGAACGTGAGCGCCATGCCGGCCACGAGGCAGACGAGGTCGAAGCGGCGCAGGTGCGCGGCGCCGAGGCATTGGCCGAAGAAGGCGGGCACGAAGAGCTTCGACCAGCTCCCGGGCTTGAGCGCGTAGTGCCAGCGCGCGAAGAGACCCGTGGGTAGGCGATCGCTCATGCCTTACAGCGTGAGGGTCGACGCGAGGGAGAGGCAAGCGACGACGCACGTTCGCGAGGTTCGGCGAATGCGCGAGGCTCGGCGAATCGGGGTCGTCGGGACCGGGTACTTCGGGGATGTCGCGCGCGAACGTGGCGAAGTACCGTCGCGGCATGTTGGTCGAGTGCGCGAAGTGCGGGGCGCCGCTGGACGTGTCCGAAGGGACCCGGCTGGCGCGGTGCAACTACTGCGGCTCGACGACTCGGGTCGGACGAACTCGGACGATCGCCATCGTCACGCCCGCGCAGTGGGCGCCTCCTCCGGTCTGGACACCTCCACCGCAGAGTGGGTTGCCGGTCCAAGCCCTCGCGTACCGACAGACCCGCAAGGTCGTGCGGAGCGTGGTGACGATCGTGGTGGTGTCCGGTGTGCTCGGTATCGTCATCCCGATCTCGATGTGCTTCGGCATCGCCTTCTTCGGTGCACGCTCGACGAGCTCGACGAGCTCGAGCCCGACCGTCGTGACCTCTGGACCGCTCGCACCCGCGCCGCCGCCTCGTTGGGATGGCGTGAGCCCGCTCGAGTGCGGTGCGAACCAGCACCTCGTGCTCGAGGACGTCGAGACTCCGGTCGGGGCGAGCCCGGGCGTGCTGATCCAGGTCACCGATCGTCGCTGCAAGCTCACGTTTCGGCGTGTGAAGCTCCGCGGAGCCACCCTCGTGAGGGGTGGGCACGACCTCGAGATCGACTTCGAGAGCTCGAGCTTCGCGGGGGAGCTCTTCGCCGAGCTCGAGGGCGACGCCGAAGTCCGCATCGATCGATCCGTGATCACGGTGGACCGGCTCCTGAGCGGTGGCACGAAGCTCTCCATTCGCGGGCCGACGCACGTGCGGGCGCGGCGAGGTCTGTTGGGGCTCGCGGAGCACGCGGAGGTCGAGCTCCAAGGGCCCGAGGTGGTGCTGGAGTCGGAAGGCGAGGGGATCCTCGCGGGGGACGACGTGCACATCCGGGCACGCGACGTGCGGATCGTCGCGGGCGGCGGGACGGCGATCCAAGCCGGAGCGAGCGCGCGTTTGGAGCTCGATTCGGTGGTGATCGAAGCGCAGGAGGGGCTTCGCCTCGGACGCCACGCGAACGTCCAGATGCGAATGGGCTCGGTGACGACCACGGGCGCCGCGCTCCGAGGAGGGCGCGGGCTGCGCGGGACCCTCGACGGAACCCGCGTCGAAGGCGTTCCAGCGTTCGATCTCGAAGATCTCGTGCGGGTCGAGCTGCGGGGAGCGACGATCGTCGGCGAGCGGCGGGTCGGTCGTCAGAGCACCATCCGCGAGCAGTGAGTCGTCGACGCGCGTCGAAGCGGCGTCGATCCTCGGCGATCCTTCTGCGATCACTTCCCGTAGCGGCGGCCGCTCACGTAGCCGACGCCGAGCGGTCGTGCGCCCGCCGCGGCGTGCACACCGGGCCCGGCCGCGACGCGTTCGGCTCCGGCCGCGAAGGGATCGGTGCCGGTGAGCTGGAGGCCTGCGTAGCCGCCGAGGACGACGAGACCGAAGACGGGATAGAGCAGCTTCACGGCCAACGTTGTACCAGAAGGTCAGGTTCCTGGAGGGGCTGTCGCGCTCTCAGAGGTTCGCGTTCTCGTTGCGGCGCGTCTCGAAGCGCGAGCGGCGGAAGAAGGTCCACGCGAGCGGGATCAGCAGGAGCACGAAGGAGCAGCAGAAGGTGACGGGGCTGCGCTCGTGCGCGAACACGTTCACGGTCGCGTTCGGAGGTGTGAGCGCGGTGGGGCCGCCCGGCTGCGGGTGGCTCTCCCAGAGCGGCACGAGCTCGACGACGTAGGGGCCCGGCTTGATGCGGTCGACGTAGACCGACGTGCTCTGCGCGCCCTCGCTCCAGCTCTCGCCGTCGTAGCCGCTGTAGTAGCCGGTCTCGACGTAGAAGTGATGCGCTTGCCCGTCGCTCTGGCTGACGAGCGCGGCGTCGATCCCCACGTACTGATTCTGCGCGTTGGTCTGCAGATCGACGCGCAGCGTGGTGGGCCCGCGATCGATCGTGAAGGGCATGCTCCGCACGGGCGGCGCGGCCTCGTAGGGTCCCGGCACGGGCGGCATCGTGACGTCGAGGCTCGCGACGTGCGGGTGCTGTCCCGAGAGCTCGAAGAACACGAAGAGCACGCACAGCAGCGGCAGGAGGAGCGCCGCGGCGATGCCGACGAACTTCAGCGAATGAGGGTTCGGCTGACAGAAGCCGACTCCCTCGCGCGGAGGCATCGGGCCCTCGAGGCCGAAGGCTCTCTGGATCTCTTCCGGCTCGACGTAGCGGCCGAGGCTCCAGTTGATCTCGCTCGAGCTCTGCTCGCCGCTGATCATGAAGGGCGGCGCGATGTAGTCCGAGGTGTAGGTGGTCTCGCCCGCCTCGACCTTCCAGTAGAGCTCGCCGACGACGCTCACCACGCTGACGTTCTGGCGGGAGAACACACGATGTTTTCGGCCCGCGTGCGTCGCGGTGACGCCGCTCTCGAGCTGGATGTCGCCGCTGCTCACCGGCGCCATCCAGGTCCAGTGGCCGTTGTCCTCCATCAGCCAGCGGTAGCCCTTCTCTTCCGAATAGAGCAGGTATTCGCGCCAGCGGAACTCTTGTCCGTCGACCCAGGTTGCGCGCTCCATGAACGCGAGACAAACGACCTTCTCTCCGAGGAGCGTGCCTTCCTTGCCGAGCGGGATCAGCGCCCGCGAGCGGGCCTTCTGCATCGCTGCGAGCACGCGGAAGGCGCCCTTGTCGTAGTCGAGGAGCGCGCCGCAATGTCCGCAGCCGGCGCGCTCGGCGCGATCGGGAACGAGCAGCGGAACGGGCGCACCGCAGCTCGGGCAGCGAAGCCGCGAGGTGTCGATCTTCTCGGTCGGACGCTGCGGGTTGCTGCGCTCGATGCGGAGTTGATCGGGCGAGAGCATGCGTCCGACGAAGACCGTCGGCGCTTGGCGTCCGTCGCCGTAGTCGATCGTCGCGAAGGCGCCGTTCGGACCTTCGAGGTCGACGTACCAACCCTGCTCGCCGCCGCGCACGGGGTAGGGCAGCTCGCCCTCGGCGCTCAGCGTGCGCGACTGCCCCTGCTCGGCCACCGACCACATGCCGGGGATGCCGGGGAGGAAGGGGCCCTGCGTGCCGGGACGGAGCGAGTCCCACGACGGCACGGGGCCGGTCGTGACGACCGCGGCGGTGAGGTACCAGCGGCCCTGGGCCTTCGCGAGCCAGCCCCAGCTCTGGGTGCGGGAGCTCGCGACGTAGAACTCGTCCCACGGCCCGCGCCCGTGATCGAGCTGGAGCCGGCCGCCGACCACGAGCTCGTCGCCTTCGAAGTACGCGCGGTCTCCGGTGGTCAGCTCGGGCGCGGTCGGGACGAGATCACTGACCTTGCCGATCGATTGCAGATCGCGATCGGTTCGCACGACCGCGAAGCGACAGTACGGACACACGCACGCGTGGCTCGCGCCGAGCTTGAGCTCGATCGGTCCACCGCAGTTCGGGCAGGGCGCTTGCCTCGGTCCCATCGGGCAGCGTTTTAGCAGCTCGGACCGCGTGAGCGCGATCGCGGAGTGTCATCGGTGCGAATCGGTCGCGATCGACGCCACGTGGGCTGCCAGCCGCGCGCGTCGGCGCTCCAACCAGCGACGGCTCTCGGCATCCGAGGTCAGCGCGATCGCCCGCGCGTAGGCTTCGGCGGCTTCGGTGTGTCGCCCCACGCGCTCGAGCAAGCTCGCGCGAAGCGCCCACGCCGGCTGGTGATCGCTCGGGATGCGATGCGCTTCGGTCTCGAGGAGCACGAGCGCGGCCTCGGCGCCGTCGAGCTCCGCGCGAGCGGCCAGCCAACCGAGCCGCGCGCCGAGGGTCGGGGCGCGCGCGAGGAGCAGCCGATAGAGCTCGACGATCTCGCGGGTGAGCGCCCGCTCCGCCGAGACGTCCGCGTGGCCGGCTTCGCGTGCGTGAGAGGCACGCCGTCGTCGCACGTGCGCCGCTTGGAGCGCGGCTTCCAACTGGAACCGCTCGAACGTCGGCCGCGACGCGGCCGCGCGCAAGTGCCCATCGGCTCGCGCGAGGAGCGTCCCATCCCAACGGTTCGGGTCTTGCTCGGAGAGCGGCACCAGCTCGCCCGTCGCGTCGCGGGTCGCCGGTCGTCGTGCCTCGCAATACTCCACCAGCGCAGCGAGCCCGCGCGCCTCGGGCTCTTCGGGGAACGCGGACGCGACGATCTCCGCGAGCACGACGGCGTCGTCACCTCGGTCCTGCGCGACCGCGCCGCCCGCGGCCCCGTCCTCGTCGGGAAGCTCTCGCGCGCTCCCGTACGAGCCGTAGATCGCTTCGAGCACGGCGCGCAGGCGCTCGGGATGCTCGGTGGGCGAAGGCAGCTCGAAGGGGATCTTCGCCTCCGCGATCTTCCGTTTCGCGCGGACGAGCCGCTTGGCCATCGCGGCGGGAGACACCACGAACGCGCGTGCGATCGCCGCGGCGTCGAGGCCCAGGACGACCTGGAGCATCAGAGGTGTGTGGAGGCTCGCGTCGATCGCCGGGTGCGCGCATGCGAAGAGCAACCGCACGCGCTCGTCGAGCACGCGCTCCGCGGCCTCGAACGCGCGGAGCTCGAGCTGATCGAGCGCCGCCTCTGCGGTCCGTCGACGACGTGACGCGTCGTGCAGGCGGTTGCGCGCCGTCACGAGCAGCCACGCCTCGGGGCGGTCGGGCACGCCCTCGCTCGGCCAGCGATCGAGCGCACGAAGGAGAGCGTCGCCGAGCGCGTCCTCGCTCGCCGCGAGATCCCGCGAGCGCACGACCAAGAGCGCGAGCACGCGGCCATACGCCTCGCGCGCGATCGTCTCGATCGTCTGGCGCGCGCTCGGACCGCTCGTTTCCACGCGATCACTCCGCGCGCCTGGGAGGTCGAACCACCGGGCGTACTTCCACGCGGCCGGTGCGCGCGGCGGGGCATCTCGCGGCCCATCGAAGCGCTTCGTCGAGGTGCGCGACCTCGATGACGAAGAAGCCCCCGAGCTGCTCCTTGGTGTCCGCGTACGGGCCGTCCTGCACGCGCGGCGGACCGTCGTCGTGCGCGGTGACGGTGGTCGCCACGTCGGGGAGCGCGAGTGCTTCGCCTCCGCGCAGCAGCCCTGCGTCCACGAGGGCGCGCGTGAACGCGGCGTACGCGTCGTCGACCTCGCGTTGAGCGGCGCCGCCGACGCGGCGGCGTTCGCGGTCGGTCTCGGTCTCGTAGACGAGCAGCGCGTACTGCATCACCGGCTCCCTCGCGGACGAAGCACGATCTTGCCCGTCGAACGCCGCGACTCCAAGAGCACGTGCGCTTCGGCGGCGCGTTCGAGGGGAAGCACGTGGTCGACCTGGGGCACGAGCACGCCCGCGCCGACGAGCTCGAGCAGGCGACCGATCGCGCGACCCGCGACGTCGGGGCGCAGCCCGAAGTAGAGGCCGAGGTTGAACGCGGTCACGCTCTGCCCGAGGGCCGGCGCCGCGAGCCAGGTCGCGATCGTTTCGTTCGAGAGACGACGCGGTTCGGCGCCGGCGTGCCCGTACACCGCGACCCGCCCGAACGGCGCGAGGAGCGGGAGACATCGATCGAGCGCGTCGCCGCCCTCCATCTCGAGCGCGGCGTCGATGCCGTTCGGTGCGAGCGCTCGAAGCGCGTCCGGCCACTCCGGCGCGGAGAGATCGATCGCCGCGTCCGCTCCCGAAGCGAGCGCGCGGGCTCGCTTGGCCTCCGTGCTCGCGCCCGCGATCACCCGCGCGCCGAGGTGTTTGCCGAGCCGCACCGCGTACGAGCCCACTCCGCCGGCCGCCGCCGGGACGAGCAGCGTCTCGCCCGCGCGCAGCGAGAGCACCTCCGTCAGGAGCAGCACCGCGGTGGTCCCTGCGACGAGCAGACTCGCCGCGGCTTCGGGCGCGAGCCCCGGCGGAATCGGAATCACCCGCGTGGCGTGGGCGATCGCGAGCTCCGCGTAGCCGCCTTCCCCGCCGTCACCGACCAAGGCGAGCACCGGCGTGCCGATCGGGGGGCCGGACACACCTTCCCCGAGACTCTCGATTCGGCCTGCGACCTCGCTGCCCGGCACGTACGGGAGCGCGGTGGGGAACGGATACGGCGAGGCGCGGCGTCGCATCACGTCGGCGAAGTTCACCGCCGCGGCCTCCACGCGGAGGAGGACCTGACCGGGTCCCGGCTCCGGGATGGGCACCTCGACCGCCCGCAGGACCTCGGGCCCTCCGAACCGCTCCGCGCGCACCGCGATCATCGTCGTCGTCTTCTTCTTCGCGTTCATGGCGTCTCCTCGAAGGCGACTCGTGGGCGCCTCCTGCACCACGACGCTCGACGGAGGTTCGGATGGACATGCGATCGTCGATTCGACGTCGAATCGTTCGAGACGAAGTGGACGCAACGAGCCCGCGAGACCGTCGGCGCCGTGCGCGATGCCGAGCCGAGGATTCGCACGCGAGTGGCTTCGTGGTGATCGAGCGACGCGATCGCCGGCTGCCGCGGTAGGATGGTTCGACGGTGTCGTGTCGTCGGCGGGGTCAGCCGCCGACGGTCGCGCTCCGCTCCGGGATCGATCGACGAGACGTCGGGCCGGGGCCGTCGACGGAGGAGACGCATGTCCGCTCACAGCACCGAAAGCGACGCTCGACCGCCACTCTCGCTCGACGCTGGGCTTCGCTCGAACGACGCGTTCGCGAAGGACGCGGAGCGAGGCATCGAGCCTCGGCGGCGCCGTGACGTGGTGGGGCTCATCCTGCTCTCTGTCCTGGCGTTCGCGTGTGGAGACGACGACGCGCCGCCGGTCCTGGACGCGGGCGTCGACGCTTCGGATGCGGGCGAGGAGCTCCCGCCCGTGATCGGCGCGGTGCGGGAGTCCGGACGCATCACGCTGCCGGGGCTCGCGGGGCCAGCGCACGTGGTCTTCACGGAGAGCCACGTCCCGCACGTCTACGCCGCAAACGAGACCGACGCGGCGCGCGTGCTCGGCTACGTGGTCGCGCGCGATCGTTGGTTCGAGATGGACATGGCGCGGCGCCTCTCCGCGGGGCGTCTGTCCGAGCTGCTCGGCGACGTCGCGCTCGCGACGGATCTCGAGTCGCGCGGGACGGGCATGACGGTGGTGCTCGAGCGCACGCTGGCGCGCTTCACCGACGATCAACGCGCGCGCTTCACCGCGTTCGCGGAGGGCGCGACGGCCTACGCGGCGGACGTGCGCGCGCGACGGGCGACGCCGCCGCAGGAGCTCGAGCTCGCGGCGCTGCTCTTCGGCGTTCGCAATCCGGGCGATCTGATGGCGGACTTCGAGCTGCGCGACGTGGCGGCCATCGCGGCGACCATCACCTACCAGCTCGGCTACGAGACGACGGATGTCGGGCGCCAGCGGGGGCTCGAGCAGCTCGACGACGCGACACGCTACGACGGCGTGGTCGGTGCGTCGCTGCGTGAAGCGGGGATGCGCGACGCGTTCTTCCGCGTGACCAACAGCCGCAGCTACGCGAGCGGCGGTGGATGGGGGCTCGCGACGGGCGACGCGCTGCCGATCCTTCATTCGGGTCTCGGCGAGCGCGTGCGCCCCTCGCTGCGCCTCGGCGCCACGATCGATGCGGTCTGGCCGACCTTCGAGCGAATCCAGCGGCGCCTCGGTCGCACGCACGACGAAGGCTTCGGCAGCAACGCGTGGGCGGTCGCGGCGTCGCGTGCGGCGGACGGCGCGGCGATGCTCGCGGGCGACGGACACCTGCCGGGCAGCGTGCCGACGCTCTTCTACCGCGCGGGGGTCGACACGCGCCTGCTTGGTGACGAGGACGGTCTGCGTCAAGTCGGGCTGTTCTTTCCGGGAGTCCCCGTGATGGCGGTCGGGACCAACGGGGAGGTCGCGTGGAGTCAAACGCAGTTCTTCGGTGACATCACCGATTGGTACGCGGAGGAGCTGGTGCTCGATGCGGCCGGCAAGCCACGGGCGACGCGCTTCGGCGCGGAGGAGCGCGCGCTCCGGATCGTGGAGGACGTCTACGAGGTCGCGGAGGTGCGGGCGCTGGAGAGCGAAGGACGCACCGAGCGGGTAGAGCGCTTCGAGACCTTCGACGGGCGCTTGATCACGTCGATCGAGGGTCGCCCGGTGAGCGGGCCCGACGAAGCGGGCGAGGGCGAGACGGTGGTGCGCGTGCTCGGGCGCTGGATCGTGCCGGCGGACGTCGACACCGACGGCGTCGTGTCCGCGCTCAGCTTCGACTACACGGGGCTCGAAGGGCCGAACTTCGCGCTCTCGCTCGACGCGTGGGGACGCGCGACGAGCGTGGAGGCGATGCGGGAGGCCTCCGGATCGCTCGTCGCTTACTCGCAGAACATCGTGGCCGCCGACTCGAGCGGCTCCGTGATGTACCTGCCCTACCAGGCGATGCCGTGCCGAGCGCAGCTCCGCGGCGAGGACGGCCGCTGGCGCGAGGGCGCGCACCCGGGCTTCGTGATCGACGGGACCCGTTTCGTCGGCTTCGAGCTGCCGCTGCGCGCGGACGGAACGGTCGACGAGTCGATGGCCGCGACGCCGACGCGCTGCGTGGTGCCGGCCGACGAGTACCCCGCCGCGATCGATCCTTCGAGCGGGGTGATCGTCAGCGCGAACAATGATCCCGGCACGATGACCGCGGACAACGATCTGCAGAACGACCCGCACTACGTGGGCGGCCCCTGGCACGAAGACTTCCGCGCCGCGCGCATCGACGACTTGCTGCGGGAGTCGAGCGACCACGACGAGGACGCGATGGCGCGCGTGCAAGCGGACGTCCGCTCTCCGCTCGGTGAGCTGATGACGCCGCTCTTGCTCGAAGCGCTCGACGAGGCGAAGCGTCTCGACGAGACCGATGGGCCGCTCACGGAGGACCAAGCGCGCGTGGTGGCGCTCTACCAGGCGTCGCGCGCGCGCTTCGACGAGGTCGCGACCAGGCTTCGGACGTGGGGTGATCGCGGCTTCGTGGCGGCGAGCGGGGTGCAGACCGTCTACCACCCGAGCGTGGACGCCGGCGAACGCGGCGACGCGGTGGCCACCACGATCTTCAACGCGTGGCTCGGCCCCTTCGACGCGCGGGTGCTCGGGGACGAACGTTTCCCGGACAGCACCTTCACGCCGACTGGAAGCGGCGGTCGCATGCGCACGATGACGCGTTTGATCGAAGGGCGCGGTGAGGACAATCCGCTCGGGCTCGCGAGCTTCGATCCCGAAAAGAACGAGAGCATCTTCTTCGACGTGATCGACACCCCGGCGCGGGAGGACGCGATCGAGACTGCGCTCCTCGCCCTCACCGATGCGCTCGACTTCCTCGTGTCCGAGCCGACCGCGCCCGGCGAAGGCGGCTTCGGCACCGAGGACATGGACGCCTGGCTCTGGGGCCTGCGTCACACCACGCGCTTCGAGGCGCTCATCTCCGACTTCCTCGAAGGCGACGACTCGCTCTCGTTCCTCGCCGACATGTTCTCGATCACGCCCGAGCAGATCCCGCTCGCGGAGTCGTTCGAAGAAGGCGATCCCCGGCGCGAGCTCACCGGCTTCCCGCGGCCGGGCGACAACTTCGTGGTCGACGCCGCCAACAGCGGCTTCTCCGGTCGGCGCTTCACCTTCGGGTCGATCCCGGTCTTCCGCATGGTGGTCGCGCTGCGCGGCGACGAGACCACGGGGCGCAACATCTTGCCGGGCGGGCAATCCGGGCGGCCCGACGATCCGTACTACGCGGATCAGGCGCGCCTCTGGCTCGCGAACGACACGACGCCGATGCGCTTGTCACCGACGCAGGTGGTGGAAGGCGCGACCGAGCGCGAGGTGTTCGTTCCGGCGGAGTGAGCTCGCTCGCGATCGTGAGCTCGGAGCGCTCACGACGCGTTCGTCGCGATCACTCCTTGAAGAACGCCTTGCGGTAGTAGCGGAGCTCTTCGAGCGACTCGCGGATGTCGTCCATCGCGCGGTGCTGCGCTCGCTTCTGTGGGCGCGCGTCGTAGGGCTTGGGGTACCAGCGCCGCCCGAGCTCCTTCACGGTCGAGACGTCGACGATCCGGTAGTGGAGGAAGTCGTCGAGCTCCCGCATGTAGCGGCAGAGGAAGCGGCGATCCTGGTGCACCGAGTTGCCCGCGAGCGGCGCGCTCTTCGGTAGGCAGTGCTCCTTCACGAACCCGAGCACGGCCGCCTCCGCGACCGACTCGTCGACGGTCGACTCGCGCACGCGATCGATCAGGCCGGACGCGCCGTGGTGCTTGGTGTTCCACTCGTCCATCGCCGCGAGGACCTCCTCGCTCTGATGGATCACGAGGTTCGGTCCCTCCGCGATCACGTTCAGCTCGCCGTCGGTCACCAGCACTGCGATCTCGAGGATTCGCTCGCGCTCGGCGTCCAGACCGCTCATCTCCATGTCGATCCAGACGAGGTTCGCGTCGGAAGGCATGACGATGGGAATATCACGAACCAGCGATCGGTGGTCGGCGTACGTAGTCGCCGCACGCGGACTCCAGCTCATGCGCCGAGGCTCGCGATCGCGTCGGTCGCGGAGCGAATCTTCTCGACCAGCGCGCCTCCGAGCTGGGTCCAGGCGGTGGTCGCGATGACGGTCACGAGCACGAGCAAGATCGCGTACTCGACGGTAGTCGTTCCGCGCTGGTCGCGGGTCAGTGTCGAGCGAGGCGACTGCTGCGGCAACGAGGGAGCGGAAGGCTGAGGATGGGGGTCGACGGGGGGAGCGGCTTGCGGGGCAACGTCGGGGGACGTGTGGAGGGTCGGGTTCGGCATGGTGGCGGTCCTCTCGGGAACGCTCCGTTGCTCGGCGTGAGCACGCGCCAGTTGCGTCGTTCGCCGACGACCTCCCATTCTCGAGCGCCGGACCCAGACGGGCTCGCGGATTGCCGCGCTCGACCGTCCGCTCGGCGAGCCGAAACGACGACGTCGAGCGCGGGCGGCAATTCTGGCACACTCCCCTGGTGGGGAACCTCCTCGCGCTCATGCTCAGTTCCCTCGCCATTGGGAGCGCCGCGTTGGGCGCGCACCTCACGCGAGCGACTCGGAGCTGGGCGCCGGTGGACGGACTCCATAGCGTCATTTGGAGCGCCGTCGTGTATTGCGTGGCGCGGGCGGGGTTCGTGTGGCCGGGCGCTCCGGATGGGTGGGTGGTCGTCTGCGGGCCCGTGGCGGTGGGAGCCACGGCTGCGATCGGCTACACCTGGGTCCGGTTCTCGAGGCGCGTACGGAAGCTCGAAGACCCCACCGCCGTCCGTCTCGAGAAGGTCCTGCTCGGTCTCGGTGTCGTGTGTTCGGTCGCGGCGTGGATTCCAGGTGTCGTGTTTCGGAACGACGTCGTCGAGCAGACGATCCCCTGGATGGAGCTCACGTATCGGCTTCCTGCGCTCGGCGTCGCACCCTTCGTCGCGTTCGCGCCCACGCTCTTCAGCGTTGCGCTCGTCGCGCACCTGCGCGTGCGCACGAAGCCGCGGTTCGGTCTCGGAGCGCTTCTGGTGGTGGTGGTGCTCTCGAACGAAGTCTTGGCCGCAGCGCGGCTCCTCCCCACCCCGCGCTTGGGCGAGTTGCTCGTCGTCGCACTGGTGGCGGGCACACTCTCGCGGGTCGCCGATGCCGCCCGCGATCGTGTCCAGCATCGCTTGTCGATGCGTGACGAAATGCTCGAGATCGCGCAGCGGCGTCTGTCCGAGCAACGACGCTTGGCCGAGCTGGGTCAGTTGGCGGCTGCCGTCGGACACGAGATCAACAACCCGCTGACGTACGTCATCGCGAACATCGAGCACGTTCTGCACGAGGCAACGCTTGCCACCGAAGAAGCCGAGGCACTCACCGAAGCGCTGAACGGCGCGGAGCGCATCGCACACATCGTTGCGGACTTGCGCTTGCTCTCGCGTCGGCCCGCGCTCAAGGAGGTGGCTGCGGTCGACGTCGCCGAGGCCGTCGAACGTTCGATTCGTGGACTTCCAGCGGTCAGTAGAGGCCGGGTACGAAGTTTGGTCCGTGGTGACGCGCGCGTTCGCGCGACGCCAGAGCGCCTCGAGCAGGTGTTCGCCAACCTCGTGCACAACGCGCTGGATTCCTCCCCGGACGCGCACGTCACGCTGTCGGCCGAACGCGTGGACGAGCACGTCCACGTCGTCGTGGAGGACGACGGCCCCGGCATGACGCAGCAGACGCTCGCGCGCGTCTTCGAGCCATTCTTCACCACCAAGGGCCATCGCGGCACGGGGCTCGGCCTCCCGATCGTCGCGACCTTGGTGGAGCAGATGGGCGGGACGATCGACCTTCGGAGTGAAGAGGGGCGTGGCACCCGGGTGGAGCTCGTGCTCCCCATCGCCGATGTCGGACGGGACGCGCCGCGTCGCGCCAACACCGATTCGGTGCCGAGCCGTTCAACCCACGTGCTGCTCGTGGAGGACGAGCCGAAGGTCGCGTCGGCAATCCTTCGGATGCTGCACGACCACGAGGTGACGTGGGCGAGCTCGGTGGCGGCCGCACGGCTCGAGCTGTCTCGACGTCGGTTCGACCTCGTCGTGAGCGACGTCGGGCTCCCTGATGGCAGCGGTGTCGATCTCGTCGCGGACGTGGGCGACCAACCGATCCTCTTCATCACGGGCGGGGTGGTCGACGAACGAACCCGCGCGGCGTTGCTCGCCTCCGACCGGCCGTGGCTCGAGAAACCGTTCACCGCGAGTGAGCTCCGGAAGATGGTCCACCGGTCTCTTCCGTGACGAAGCTCTCCGTGTGAGCACAACGACCGTCGACGATCGGCGGTAGCGTCCGGCCCATGGCCGAGACCGTGTTCGCGAAGATCCTCCGTGGAGAGATCCCCTGCCACCGCCTGTACGAGGACGAGCTCGTGCTCGCGTTCCTCGACGTGGGGCCGCTCTCGCGTGGGCATGCGCTCGTCATCCCGAAGGAGCCGGCGGAGACCCTCGACGCGCTGTCCGACGAGTCGGCGGCTGCGATCGGGCGCGTGCTCCCGCGTCTGTGTCGCGCGGTGATGAAGGTGACGGGCGCGACCGAATACAACGTCTTGCAGAACAATGGCTCGGGCGCGCACCAAGCGGTCTTCCACGTCCACTTCCACATCATTCCGAAGCCGAACGCGACCGAAGGCCTCGGTGTGAAGTGGCCCGCGCAGGCGATCGATCACGCGGAAGCCGCGAAGCTCGCGGAGGCGATCCGCGCTGCGCTCTGAGCGGCGAGTTTTCCACACGCATCGACGCCGGATCCGAGGCGCAGCGAGACGCGACGTGTGGCGCGCGTCGCGCGGCGGCTCTACACCGCGCGCCATGTCCCTCGACGACGTCTACGAGAGCTTCGAGCTGCTCGAGGATTGGTCGGAGCGTTATCGCTTCCTCATCGAGCTCGGCGAAGAGCTCGCGCCCATGGACGACGCGCTCAAGACCGAAGCCTCGAAGGTGAAGGGCTGTCTGAGCCAAGTGTGGGTGGTCGGCCGTCGCGAAGGGGACGTGATGCGCTTCTCGGCCGACAGCGACGCGCACATCGTCAAAGGGCTCGTCGCGCTCGTGATGCGGATGTTCGATGGAAAGTCGCCGGCCGAGATCGTGGCCTTCGATCATCACGCGGTGCTCGTGCGGCTCGGGCTCGACAAACACTTGAGCCCCGGTCGCAGCAACGGGCTGCACTCGATGATCAAGCGAATCGTCGCGCTCGCGGAGCACGAGCTCGCGAGCGGCGCACACGCCTGATCGCGCGCCGTACCATCCTACGGCGCTCGACCACGTCGCGTCGGTCGGGCGCTCGCGGTCGGACGCTCGCGGTCGGACGTTCGGGGTCAGTCGCGCGGCGGGGGCACCGGCGCGTTCGGATCGGTGACCCACGCGGGCGGCGCCTCGGCGTTGCTGCCTTCCCACCGCGCGCGCTGCGCGAAGCGGCCGTTCTGCCACTCGAGCAAGAGCACGTAGCCGCGACCCGGCGTGTCGCCCGTGGGGCGACGCTCCGTGAAGACCACGAGCACACCGGCCTCGTTGCGCGGCATGAGCGCGAGGCTCGCGTCGCAGCAGGGCGCGGTGAAGCGGGTGACCTCGTTCGCGATCACGCCGCGCGTCTCCAGCAAGATCGGGATCTTCGTCTCGCCTTCGCCGCGCTCCACGCGCACCGAGAAGAGCACCGGCGTTCCGTCCGGGGCGCGCCAACGCGCTTCGCGGAGCTGCGTCGTGTCCCAGATCTGCATGCGGCCCGCGAGCCGCTCCGCGCCGCCGGGCGGGGAGGGCGCGTCCGAGAGCGAGTCGAGGAGCACGTCGCCGGTGCTCTCGTTGAAGACTTGCACCGCGTCGACCGAGATGACGACGCCGCGCTGCTCACCCGCCGTCCACGCGCGGCCGAAGCGGATCACCGCGCGAAGTCGGAGGCGCGCCGGATCGTTGCGTCCGAAGAAACGCTCCGCGCGATCGGGAGGCACCACGAAGAAGCGTTCGGCGAGGATGCCGACCGGCAGCGCGCCGTCGACGGGCGCGGCGGTGGTGAGCCAGCCGCTGGGGGTGCGCAGCACGAGGTCCGGCACGCGCACCACGAAGCCTTCGCGCACCGACTCGTAGGGGCCGACCTCGACGAGCTCGCGGGCGGGGATCGAGATCAGCCACGAGCCCGTGCGCAGCGTGCGCTCGTCGCGGCGTCGTCGCGCCTCGCACGCGCGGGCGTCCGCGCCTTCGCAGCGCTCGAAGAGGGGAGCCACGAAGCGCTGCCAGTCGCCGGGGATCTCGCTCGCGTGGTCCGCGACTTGGGCGAACGTTCGCTGCGCGTGGGCGTCGCCGGGGCGGGCGGACGCGAGGAGGACGAGCAGGCAAGCGATCGTGAGGCGCACGGTGAGGGCTCCGACGAGCGGGGAGGATGCGCGATTCAGCGCGGCGGGGCGAGCGCGGTCGTCACGTGGAGCGAGCAGGACACTTCGAGCCGCACGAGATCGCACGGGGAACGTGGAGCGCGCGGGAGCACGAGGCCGTGTGAGCCTCGCGGGAGCTCGGCGGAGCGCGCTCGTCTGGAGCTCGGCCCCGAGGAAACCCTCGCTCTCCTGCTCCCTTCCACCTGTCGGATTTCGCGGACTCGCGCGCACACGAATCACGTTTGTTAGGCTCGCGAGCGATGTTCCGCCGTACCGCGCTCTTCGTTTCGTGTGTGTTGTTCTTCGGCTGTGGGGACGACGACGCCCCGCAGGACGCCGGCCTCGACGCGCCCTCCGACGCCGGCACCGCCGATGCGGCGCCCGACGCCAGCGAGTGCACCTGGACGGGAGGACCCGCAGAGGAGATCGCCGATCCACCGCGCCACACACCACGCTGGGCGTTCGAGCCGTGGATCTCGAAGGACATCTCCGATCGCGACGACACGTACGCGTTCGTCGAAGGCTTCCTCGAGCGCGACATCCCGGTCGGCGCGGTGGTGATCGATTCGCCCTGGGAGACTCACTACAACACCTTCGTCCCGAACCCCGATCGTTACCCGGAGTTCGGCGAGATGGTCGACTGGCTCCACGAGCGCGACGTGCGGATCGTGCTCTGGGTCACCCAGATGGTGAACACGCGGAGCTACGACCTAGAGACCGGAGGCGACCTCTACCGCGGCGCGTCGCCGAACTATCCCGAAGGGCGCGCGTGTGGCTTCTTCGTCAACGACGGCGCCCGCTACAACTGGTGGAAAGGCGACGGCGCGGCGGTCGACTTCTTCCACCCCGAGGCGGTCGCGTGGTGGCGCGCGCAGCAACACGCGGTGCTCGATCTCGGCATCGACGGCTGGAAGCTCGACTTCGGCGAGAGCTACTTGCGCGACGAAGCGGACACCTACCTCGAGTCGGTCCGCACCTTCGCGGGTGATCGCACCGTGCAGGAGTACTCGGAGGCCTACTACGCCGACTTCCTCCGCTACGGCGTGCACGTGCGCGGCGAAGAGTTCGTCACGATGGTCCGCGCGTACGACGTCTCGTACGACATCCCGGCGCGCTTCTACGCGCGGCCCGAGCACGCGCCGGTGGTTTGGCTCGGCGACAACCACCGCGACTGGACGGGCGTGATCGACATCCTCGATCACGCGTTCCGTTCGATGGAGGCGGGCTACGTCGTGCTCGGCAGCGACATCGGTGGCTACCTCGACCGCGACGAGGACGATCTCACGCGCGTGATCCCGTACGACGGCGAGGTCTTCGCGCGTTGGATCGCGCTCGCGGGCACGATGCCCTTCTTCCAGCTCCACGGGCGCGCGAACCTCGAGCCGTGGGCGGTGCCGGACTCCGCGACGATCCTGCCCGTCTACCGCTACTGGGCGACGCTGCACTCCGAGATGGTGCCCTTCTGGTTCTCGCTCGCGGAGGAGGCCTACGCGGGGCGCGCGACGATGATGGCGCCGATCGGCGCGGACCTCGCCGCGTGGCAGGACGACTGGCGCTACTTGGTCGGTGACGCGTTCCTGGTCGCGCCGATCTTCGAGGCGGGCGGCGCGCGCGACGTGGTGCTGCCGGAGGGCACGTGGTTCGATTGGTACGCGCCGTTCGCGCCGCTCTCGGGGACGCTCGACGAGTACGAGAGCACGGTGGCGATCGAGGAGCTCCCGCCGGTCGGCCGCGTCCCCTTCTTCGTGCGCGAAGGCGCCATCGTGCCCACGCGTCCGAAGAGCCCGCTCACGGGGCTCGCGTCCGAGGCGAGCGTGGGCACCTCGACGATCCTCGTGTGGCCGGCCGCGACCGAGACGAGCTTCGCGCTGCACGACGAGGACGACGCGATCACCACCATCACCGCGCAGGAGCGGACGGTGCGGCTCTCGCGCGTGGTCGAGCCGACGATCCTGCGCGTGCGCCCGCGGGTCGAGGTGTCGGTGGTGGAGATCGAGGGCGAGCCCGCGACGCGCTTCGACACGCGCGCGGAGCTCGACGCGGCGAGCGCGGGCTTCTTCGTCGACGAGGTGGGCTTCGTGTGGGTGAAGCTCGGCACGAGCGCGGAGGAGGTCGCGGTCGACCTGCTCGGCGAGGTGGAGTGACGCCGAGCCTCGCGTCGACGAGGTCGTGACGTGAGTGCCAGCGTTGGCGGAGGTGGCGACTCGCCTCCGCGGCGACGTGCTCACGTCTTCGTGGCGTGGTGTCGGCCGGCGGCGCACGTCACACATCGCGGCACACGCCCGCACCAGAGCCTTCAGCGGAGCACTTGGTGCGCCGAATTGCGGAACGAAGTCCGCACGTTAGGCGCGAAGAGCCGGCACGCATCCTGAAGTAGCGACCTCCCATGCGGATTGGGACCAGGATGTTGGGGTGCGGAGTCGCCGGCGTGCTTTTGCTCGCGAGCGGCTGCGTCAACGAGCTTCAGGCGTACGAGCACCACCTCTCGCACGACCACCAAGAGCTCGCCGCGTCGGGTGGCGCGGTGATCGAAGGTTGGGCGGTCGAGGGCGATTGGTACGTGTCGCCTCGTCTCATGGCGGCGGACGGTGCCTCGCGGGCCGGTGTGCTCGTCGGGCTGCTCAACCCGGGGGACGCGCCGCTCATGGAGACGCGAGTCATCACCCTGGAGGGGCCGGGCGAGTGGGTGCCGCTCGAGAACGTGTGGTCCGAGGAGGATCAGCACGTGGCGATCGCCGAGCTCGGCAGCACCGGCATCGCGGCCGAGCTGCGCATCCTGCGCACCGACGTGCACCAGCTCGACGTGCTGCGCTTCACCGCGGTGGTGCCCGAGCCGATCGAGCTGCT
>JALOQC010000460.1 GCA_025453555.1 Myxococcota bacterium
GACGACGACGTCTGGGAGCCGATGCCGCAGGGCGTGGTGCTCGAGCTGCGGGTCGGCTCGGTGACCGGACGCTCGCTCGACGGGAACCACGCATGAGCGCGGGCGACGCGCCTGCGGCGCTCGACGTGGAGTCCGACCTCGCGCGTCTGGACGAAGCGCGCGCGCGCACGCTGGCGTGGGTGCTTCCACTGGACGACGACGCGTGGTGCGCGTGGCCCGATCCGGACTTCTCTCCGATCGCGTGGCACCTCGGGCACCTCGCGTTCACGGAGGCTTCGTGGGTCCTCGAGCGATGCCTCGGTGACGCGCGGCTCTCGGCGCCGTACGCGACGCGCTTCGCGCAGGACGGCCGCCCGAAGCACGAGCGCGCGGATGGGTTCGATCGCGCGGAGCTGCTCGACTACCTCGCGAGGGTGCGCGCCGCGGTGCGCGAGGCGTGGCCTCGTCTGAACGCCGAGCACGAGCTCGTTCGTGGGGGCTACCTCGCGTGGTTCTTGGCGTGTCACGAGCACCAGCACCGCGAGACGATCGCGATCGTGCGTGCGCGGACGGTCGCCGCCACGGCGCCTCCTTCGTTGCCCGCCGCGAAACGTGCGCCGCGAACGACGCCGCGCGTGGCGCTCGACGGTGGACGCGTGCGGATCGGGACCGAGGCTCGCCTCGCGTACGACAACGAACGACCCGCGATCGACGTGGACGTCGCGCCCTTCGCGATCGACACACGCCCCGTGAGCGCGGGCGAGTGGCTCGCGTTCGTGGAGGCCGACGGCTACCGACGCGAGGCGCTCTGGACGCGCGGGGGGTGGGCGTGGCGTGTGCGCGCCGGCGTCGAGCGGCCTTCGTCGTGGAGCGTCCCGAGCGAGCGCCACCCGAGTCGCGACGAGAGGCACCGACTCGGCGAGTCCCGATCGCGCGAGGAGCCGTTCGTCGTCGCCACGCCGGCCGGCTGGCGCGCCTTCGATCCGGACGCGCCCGTCTTCGGGATCTCGGCCCACGAAGTCGACGCGTACGCGCGCTGGCGCGGCGCGCGCCTGCCGAGCGAGGCGGAGTGGGAGCTCGCGGCGAGCCTCGAGGTGCTCGAGGAGCGCGCGGGTGATCGCGCGTCGCCCGCAGGGCCGCTCTCGGCGCTCGCGATCGATCGCGTCTGGGAGTGGAGCGCGGACACGTTCCTCCCGCGCCCGGGCTTCGTCGCGTTTCCGTACCGTGGCTATTCGGAGCCGTGGTTCGGGGATCATCGCGTGATGAAGGGCGGAAGCTTCGTCACCGACGAGGCGATCGCGACGCGGACGTTTCGGAACTTCTACGTGCCCGAGATGCGGGTTTGTTTTGCCGGTTTGAGACTCGCGTGGGAGGCGAGCTCACCGTGAGCCGTGTCGTGAGACCGGCGCGGAGACTGCCGTGCCCGAGCGTTCGATCCGCTCCGACCAGCGACGAAGGACGTCGCCCACGAGGTGGTCGCCGCGGGCTGCGAAGACCAGCGCGAGGAGGAGCTCGGTGAGGACGCCACCTCGGGCGGAGAGCGTGAAGCGGATTCGTACGCGCGATCGTCGGTCGTCGAGCGCGCCGACCTCGAAGTCGCCGCGCATCGGCAGCCAACGGGCGTGTTCCATGCGGGCACCCTGGGGGCCCGCTGGTTGCGGAACCATGACGTGCCGAGTCGTGTCCGTCGTCCGTCCCGCACCCTCGATGCTTGGTCAGGTCGAACGACGCGCGTCCCGAGCCGACTGCTGCGCGAGGTCGTCGAGCCCCTCGAGCCCAGCTTCGTAGATGCCTCTCATCGCGCTTTGCACGACCTCCCGCGCCGCCGGATCGAGCAGCTCGAACGAGGTGATCCAGACGACCTCGCACGTATCGTCGTCGCGCTCGAGGACGAGCAGCGTTCCGAGCACGTCGCGAACCGGCAAGACCGACTGTTCCAGGATTCGGTACTGGAAGATGCGACCACCGTCGTCGACGGCCTCGATCCGCTCCACCAACTCCTGGCCGTCGAGCACGCAGCGCCGGCTCGCGCCTTCGCCCGAGCCCGTGACCTCACAGACGGTGATGGCGGGGACCCACCGGTCCATTCGCTCGCCAGTGCGAAGCAGCGCCCACACCTCACCGGCGGAGGCGGACATCGACCTTCGGGCCGAGACCACCGTCACGACACGGACTCCTCGGACGCGACCTGACGAGCGCGACCCGACACCGGACAGGTGGAGTAGCCGAGCAGGTAGTACACGCCGCAGCGCGACACGAGCCCGGTGAGAGCCCACGCGATCCCGGACGCCGTCAGCAGTCCGGACGCGAGGGGGCCGAGCCCGACCACCCAGCCAGTCGCTGCGAGGGCCACGCCGGACACGATGCGAAAGACGCGGTCCCACCGCCCGACGTTGGGCGAGAACGAGTAGGTGAACAGGGGGGAAAGCTTCCTCATGGTCTTCTCCTCGAAGGCGGTTTCGTCGCCTTCGAGACCCAAGTTGAGGCAGGCACAGCTTCGGAACTAGCGTGATGAACGGAGTCAGTTCATCACGTATCGCGTGATGATCGAACGCGCCGCGCCCGCTCTCGACGAGATCCGTGCCTTCGTCGCCGTGTACGAGTCGGGGGCCTTCGTCGCGGCCGGACGCCGACTCGGCGTGACGACGAACGCCATCAGCCTGCGTGTGCGGAAGCTCGAGTCCGCGCTCGGGGTGCCGCTCTTCGTGCGCACCACGCGTCACGTCGCCGCGACCGAAGAAGGGCATCGGTACTACACGCTCGTCCGTGGGCCGCTCGAAGGGCTGGACGCGGCCGCCGACGGGCTCGCGAACGTGGCGAGGGCGACCGTCCACCTCGCGATTCCTTCGGCGCTGGTCGACGCATTCGTCGAGCGTCTCGCGGCAGAGGATCTCGAAGTTCACGTTCGGGTGACCGATCGCTTCGCGGATCCGGCGAAGGCAGGGCTCGACGTCTCCGTGCACGTCGGCCCGCCGCCGGACTCCGATCACGTGGCGCGGCGGCTCGGAAGCACGCGCTGGGTGCTCGCCGCGACCGCGGGCTATCTCGAGCGGCGAGGGCGGCCGCGTTCCCCCGAGGAATTGGCGGCGCATGCGTGCCTTCGCTTCGCGAGCCCGTCGGTCGAGACGTCGTGGGTGCTGCGAGACCGGCGTGGGCGCGAGACCGTCGCGGCGCTCGGGTCGGGATTCGTGTGTGACGACAGCCGAACCCTGGCCCTCGCCTGCGACCGTGGGCTCGGCATCGGCGTTCGGTCGTCGGCCGACGTTCGAACGCACCGCCTCGAACGCGTGCTCCCCCGCTGGTCGCTCCCTCCGCTCGAGGTCTTTGCCGTGACCCCGCGCGGGCGCGCACGACTTCGTCGTGTGGCCCGCTGCCTCGACGTCCTCTCGGAGTGTGTCGGCGCGCTCGACGCGTGAGTCGGAGCTGCGGGCTCGTGTGCCGAGGGACGCGCGTGTCGCGCGGGCCGAGCGTCAGATCACCTCGTCGACGGTGAACATGAACGGGCGGCCGGGCAGCGGGTTCGAGTAGCCGTGGAGGAAGCGGACCGGGGAACCCGACGCGTCGACGTGCGGCCACTCCTCGGCGTCTTGCTGTTCTCCGTCGAAGCTCGCGTCGAACCGACCTCCGACTCGCATGGTGTAGTCGACGACCTGCTGTCCGCGGTGGTCGAGCACCGTCAGGACGCGGGCGTTGGTCGCGAAGTCGGGGCCCGAGCCCCCGAAGCCGGCGCCGTTCGATCCGAGGGTGACGTAGACCGGATCCACCATTCGTCCGTCGCGAAGCACGTCGATCGGTCGGAGGCGGTAGTCGAAGACGTGGATCGCGCGGCCGCCGCGCGCGACGACGAAGAGGTCGTCCGTGCGACCGTCGCCGTCGAGCGGGGAGGTGATCTGAGTCGGGTTGGGTCCGACGGTCACCGTCGTCCGAGGTGTGGCGGGCAAGCTCGCGATCTGGGTCGGATCGCCGACCGAGGTGAGATCGAACATCCGGACGGTCCCGTCGAGCGAGGCCACGAGCCCGTAGCCGTAGCCCGCGCTCTCGTTGCCGTCGGGCGCCCGGACGTTCGTGCCGGTCGCGCGCTGCGACGCGTACACCGCCGTGGGCTGTGGCACCTCGAACACGCCGAGGACTTCCGGGACCTGCGAGGGCTCTCCTTCGAACGTGTACGGCCACTGACGCGGCCCCGGGCCTTGGTTTCCTTCTCGGGTGGCTTCCCAGTTCGCCGGGGTCGTCAGGTACATCGACCGATAGAACTGGAACAATCGGCGTAGATCGACGACGGCGACACGATTCTCAGCGCGCGACGAGATCAACGCGAACCCGGCCTGAGCGACGTTTCGATAGCGGAGATCGGATGCGTCGTTCCACGGGATCTCGCGGTAGAGATCGCGCTGCGCTTGCGTCGAGAGAAGCGCGCCGTCCTCGACCACGCGCGTGCCCCGAAGGTTGTCCATCGCGGCGCTGTGCGTGACGCTGATGGCCATCGGGGCGGCGAACGGGAGCTCGACGAAGCCGAGGTACTTGAGCTCGAGCACCGTCGGCCAGCTGTGGGTGCCGAAGCCGTCGGGGACGGTGGCGGGCTCGTCGCCGGGCCCTGCGACGATCACCGCGACCCCTCCGCGTCGATTGGGGACGTCCCACACCGTCGCGAGCACGAACTCGTTGCCGGGGGTCGAGGCGAGGGCGGTGGGGACCATCCCTTCCGGCAGGCGAACGGTCGGGTACGGACGGTCGGAGATGCTCGTGTACGTGTCGTTGCCGGTGCCCGCCACCGTGATGAGACCGTTCTGGAACGCGAGGAAGCCGGTGACCGAGGTCTGCTGCTCGCCACGCGCGGTGGCGATCGGCGGCAGCGGCAAGGTCGGATCGCGCTCGGCCATCAGCTGCGTGGGTGGCGTGGTCGGCGTGCTGATGGCGTTTCGATTCCACCAGTCGGGTTGCCACTCGGCGCGCATGCGCATGCAGAGCGCGCGCGTGACGAGGGTGCCGCCTTCGTCGATGCGCGCCATCGCAGCGTCGAACGCGCGCGCGTTCGCACTGCCGAAGCGGAAGGCGGGCTCGTAGTCGGCGTGGCTCGGGTCGGGTACGAAGAGGAGCTGTCCCGAGAAGATCCAACCGCCACCGCCGTCGTAGAGCATGGCTTCCTCCGCTTCGTTTCGTGGAAGTCGGTCGGAGGTCACGCAGAAACGATCCGCGAGGTCGCGGTC
>JALOQC010000461.1 GCA_025453555.1 Myxococcota bacterium
CACGACGCCGCCGACGGTCAGCAGGTTGACGAGCAGGATCG
Organism: Myxococcota bacterium; assembly: GCA_025453555.1. Taxonomy (GTDB): domain Bacteria; phylum Myxococcota_A; class Polyangia; order Polyangiales; family Houyiibacteriaceae; genus JACKEH01. The sequence continues at coordinate 42 of JALOQC010000461.1, forward strand.
CAACCACGAGCGGCCAGCGCTTGGCGGGCTTCGCGTCGTTCGAGTCTTTCGCGTCCTTCGCGTCTTTCGCGTCTTTGGCCATCGCGGACATCGCCTCCGCGCTCGGCCTTTTCACGTCGTGTGCCATCCGTGATCCGCGGTGTTTTTCGAAGAAATCACGGTTCCGCAGACAGCGAGCGCCAGCGCCCCGACGCCGCGTCGCTCCACGTGCCGGAACCCTGACGGTCGCGCCGACGGAACGCCGACGCCCCCGCTCGAACGAGCGAGGGCGTCGTGGAGGCGACGGAGCCGCGGAGGCGATCAGCGCTTGAGATTCACGAGCTCGCCGTACATCTCGTCCGCCGTCGTGATCACGCGGCTGCTCGCTTGGAAGCCGCGCTGGAACGCGATCATGTCGACGAACTCCTGACCGATGTCGACGTTGGATCCTTCGAGCGCGCCAGCGACGAGGCTGCCGAGGCCACCCGCGCCGGGGGCACCCACCAACGCTTCGCCGCTCCGCTCCGTCGCGACCCAGAGGTTCTGACCCGCGCGGTCGAGACCAGCTTCCGACGCGAAGTCTGCCAGCGCGACCTGTCCGAGCACGCGGCGCTGTCCGTTGGAGAACACGCCCGTCACCGTCCCGTCCGCCGCGACGGAGATCCCCGCGACGTTTCCGCCGGAGAAGCCGTTCTGCTCGATCGCGGTGGTCACCGAGTCGCTCGCGAGCTGGGTCGTTCCCCCGAACCCGTCGCCGCCCTCCGCGATCGACTCGCCGAAGTCGAAGTCGACCGTTTGGCCGGGCGTCGCGCCGACGAAGTCCCACGTGCTCGCGCCGGCGGTCTCGGTGTCGAGCGCGCCTTCGGTGGTGAACGTCAACGAGCCGCTCGCGCCCTCGAAGGGCACGCCCGCGGTTCCGCCGGTCACGTCGCCGCCGTCCACCATCGCGTGCCAATCCCACGCGTTGTCGGCGGTCTTGCGGTAGTAGACGGTGACCTCGTGGGCGTTGCCGAGCGAGTCGTAGACGGTGGTGTTGGTCGAGAAGTTCGAGGTCTCGCCGGGGTTGGTGGGATCCCAGGGCGCGGTGAGCACGGGCTCGTTGGAGTCGAGGTTCGCTGCGATCGTCGCCTCGGTCGTGGGCGAGGCGGGGAGGGTGCGTCCGCCGACCGTGATGGGGCCGAGCGTCGCGCCGAGGGTGCCCGCGTCGTCCGCGGTGTACCCCATCAGGCGCAGGCCGTTCGGGTTCACGAGCTGACCGTCGGTGTCGATCGCGAACTGGCCCGCGCGCGTGTAGAAGCGGCCGTCGATCCCGCCCGCGTTGCCTTCGACCATGAAGAAGCCGCCGCCGCTGATCGCGAGATCGGTCGGCGCCTCCGTGGTGAGCAACGCGCCCTGCGACCACATCTGCTGGATGTGCGCCAGGCGCGAGCCGGCGCCCGCTTGGGGGATCGCGCTCGACCCCGCGATCGAGCGTCCGAGGAGATCCTCGAACACCCCGCGTGAACGCTTGAAGCCCACCGTGTTGACGTTCGCGATGTTGTCGCCCGTCACGCCGATCGCGGCGCCGTGCGCGCGGAGGCCCGCCGCGCCCGTGTTCATGCTTCGCAAGATGCTCATCTCGTTCTCCTCGGTTGGGCGTCGACGGCTCCCGTCGCGCGGTTCTTTCGCTCGCTCGCTTCGTTCGTCCGCTTCTGCGCTCACGCCTCGATCGACTTCACGTCGCCGAGCAGCACGCGGGTGTCGCCGATGCGCAGCTCCGGATAGCCGCCGTCGTAGGTCACGCTCGTGACCATCCCGCGCACTTCGCTGCGCGCCTCCACGGGCGCGCCGCTCTCGCCCGTCGCCTCGAGCTCGACGCGGTAGCGGCCGGGCGGCACGCGGTTGCCCTCGTCGTCCAGCCCGTCCCAGTCGTAGGTGTGGCTGCCGGCGGCCCCGCCCGGACGTTCGATCGTTCGCAGGGCGTTCCCATCCGCGTCGTAGATCGTGATCGTCACGCTCTGCGCGCTGCCCGAGAGCGTGTACGCGCCCGTGGCGTCGCCGGTCTCTTCCACGCGAAGCGACGAGAGGTCCGCAGTGACGGTGCGCCCGACGAGCCCGGAGGCCTGGACGTTCGCGATGCCCGCGCTCGCGATCTGCAGCGCGCCGAGCTGAGCCTCGATGCTCTCGAGCTTCTCGACGCCCGTGAGCTCGCTGAGCTGCGTGACCATCTCGCGCGCGTCCATCGGGTCGAGCGGGTCTTGGTTCTGCAGCTGCGTCACGAGCAGGCGCAGGAACGCGTCGCGATCGAGGGTCGACTTCGGCGTCGTGGGGGCGCTGCCGGTGAGGCTCGTGGTCTTGGGGATCTCCATCGGGGCTCCTGCTCGGGTGGGCGTGGGATTCGCGGCGGGCGTGGGATCAGCGGCGCTGACGTGGTGGCCGCGCGGTGCTCGGCGTCACGTCCTCACGACGCGCGCCTTCGGAGGTCTCGACGCGCACCTTCATCCGTCGGAGCGACACGCCGTGGCGGGCGATCTCCCTCCGCAACGTCTCTTCGGACTCGGAGAGGATGCGGGCGGCGAGCGCGGACTCCGCGAAGGCACGCACGTCGAGCCCGTCGCCTTCCATCGCGATCTGGAGGCGAACCCGGCCGAGCTCGGGATGCGAGAGCCGGATGGTCGAGTCCTCGTGCGCGAAGCGGCTCGCGGCGCGCATCAGCGCGTCGCCGACGGAAGGCTCGGCCGTCGCGGCTTCCAGAACCGCGGTGACCCCCCGCACCACCGAAGGTGTCACGTCGATCACCAGGTGGCCTTCGGGACGCAGTTCGGTCGACGGGTCGACGCGCTCGCCGACGCGAGGGCCGCGTCGCTCTTCACGCGCCGCGAGCGCGAGGCTCACCTGTGCTTCGTCGGAGAGCCGCGTCGGTCCGAGCCATGCGCCGTCGGACACGCTCGCCGATCCCATCGACGCGGGGTTCACGAGCGTCGGTTTCGTCCCGTCGACCGAGACGTCCACCTTCGCCTCCACACGCCCCGTCGGCTCGCGGCCCGTCGGCTCGCGAACTGCGGGCGCTCTCCACGCGAAGCGAGCGCGCGCCGCCGGGACCTCGTTCGGGGCCGACGCGTCCACCACGTCGACGTCGCTCGCGTCGAGCGCGTTGGTGCTCGGATCCGACCACCCGTCGGTCGCCAGGCTCGGCGCGCGTGGCGGCGCGGGCAGCTTGCCTTCGCCCGCGATCGACGTGCTCCAGTCACGTCCGCCTTTGGTCCACGGAAGCGGGGGCGGCGCGGGGCGAAACTCCGAAGCGTCGTGGGGCGCGTCGCTCGCGAATCGCACGAACGCCGCGATGTCGGGCGGCATCGTCTGGGCTTCGAGTCGCGCCGTGCGAGCCCGAGCTCCTTCCGTGCGCTCCTCGCGCTCCGCGGCTCGGACCTCGGCGAGCTCGTCGTGCTCGTCGTGCCGCGTCGAGCCGAGCTCGACGTCTTCTTCGCGCGTGACGTCTTCTTCGGGCTCGCGACGTCGAACTTCCGAGCCGTGTCGTGCGTCCGGTACCTCGCGGCGAGGCTTGGTGTCCGGACGAGCCAGCGCCGCGACGAGCGCATCGAAGCTCGAGGCTTCGTCGCGTTCGCCGGGCTCCTTCGCCTTCGGCTCTCGAGCCGGTCGCTCGAGCCCTGGACGATCGATCTTCATCGGCGACCTCCTCGACGCGCGGAGTCGTCGAGCGCGTCCTGCTCGACGCGTTCGTCGCGCTCCAACCGAGCGTCACGAAGCTCGCGTTGGCGTCGTTCCAGCGCGTAGCGGCCACGCGCGACGTCGGAGAGCGCGACGGTCTTCGCTTCGTGCTCTTCACGCCGCGCGCGGAGCGCTTCGGTCACCGCGACCAGCGAACGGCGATGCTCCGCCAGCAGCGCCGCGCTCGCCTGGAGATCGCGCGCGTCCACGTCGCGTGCGCTGGCGATCGAGGCGTGCAGCAGGTCCTCGTGTCGGCGACGCTCGTCGAGGACCTCTTCCACCTCGCGCACCCGCGCGGCCGCACCGGCGACGTCGGCGCGACGCAGGTCCTCTTGGCGCTTCTTGAGCGTGATGATGCGCGCGAGGCGCTTCTCGTTCTTCATCCGGTCCTCCAGATCGCAGCGAGGCGCGTGGGCGTGGTGTCGAGGTCGTCGTGCTCGTCCAGGCGTTGGCGCAAGAAGGTCTCGAGCGCGGGCCAGCGCGTGAGCGCGTCGTCGAGCGCAGGCGAGGTTCCTGGCGTGTAGGCGCCGATCGCCCGCAGCTCGTTGGCTTCGCGGTGATGTGCGATGAGCTCACGCGCGCGCTGCGCGACGCGGATGCGGTCGGGGCTCACGACCTGGGGCATGCAGCGCGAGACGCTCGCGGCCGGATCGATCGCAGGGAAATGCCCGCGCTCCGCGAGCTCGCGAGAGAGGACGACGTGACCGTCCAGGATCGCGCGCGCCGCGTCGGAGACCGGATCGGAGAGGTCGTCGCCTTCGACGAGCACGGTGTACACGCCCGTGATCGCTCCGGGGCCCTCCGCCGTGCCGGCGCGTTCGAGCAGGCGCGGGAGCTGCGCGAAGACGGTGGGTGTGTAGCCCTTGGTGGTCGGCGGCTCCCCGACCGCGAGGCCGATCTCGCGGAGCGCCATCGCGTAGCGCGTCACGCTGTCCATCACGAGCAACACACGCAGCCCTTGGTCGCGAAAGTGTTCGGCCACCGTCGTCGCGTAGAGCGCACCGCGGGCGCGAAGGAGCGGCGTCTCCGCGCTCGTCGCCGCGACCACCACCGCACGCGCGAGCCCCTCGGCGCCGAGCGTGCGGTGCACGAACTCCTCCACCTCGCGGCCTCGCTCGCCGATGAGCGCGACGACCGCGACGTCTGCCCGCGCGCGGCGGATCATCATGCCGAGCAACGAGCTCTTGCCGACGCCGCCGCCCGCGAAGATGCCGATGCGTTGACCGACGCCGAGCGTGAGAAGCCCGTCGATCGCGCGCACCCCGACCGGAAACGGCTCGTCCACCGGTCGGCGCCGCAGCGGGTTGCGCGGCGCGCCGCCGTCGAGCGCGCGCTCGTGGGGCAACGACGGCATCGGTCCGCCCGCGAGCGGACGGCCGAGCGCATCGACGACCCGACCGAGCAGCTCGGGGCCCACCATAGCGCGTGCGCCTCGG
>JALOQC010000462.1 GCA_025453555.1 Myxococcota bacterium
GTTCCGGGTTGCCGTGGATGATCGGCGTGGAGGTCGTTTGCCGCGCCGACGAAGGACAGGCCGAAGCCTATTCGAGGAGGTCGGCGAGCGAGATCCGCGCCGAGGGCCGCGGATAGCCGGAACGAACTTGCGGGCGGGTGTACTAGGCCCCACGCCACCTCGAGCAACCCCGCGACCACCAGAACGAACCACGCCATGGATCACCTCCACGGCCCGTCGTTCCTGCCTGGTACGGGTCGTCCTCGTCAGGGCTCGAATCGAGCGAGTCGACCCTGGCGCGCGCGACTCGGCGCGGCAAGCGCCACGACAGGCCGTTCCTTCGTGGGCGTCGTCGCCGCAGCCACGACTCGTGGCGTCGAGCTGGGGCCTCGACCACGGCTCACTCCGCTTCGTGCGCGCGCACGCGAGCCTCGAGGGCCGTCACGTCGATGCAGTCGGGCTCCGGTTCGGTCCCTGGCCACGGCGCGAAGCCGTACATCACGACCCGACCGGCCCCGAGGCCCGGAGCGTTGCACGCCCCGAAGCTCACGCTCGGTCGCCCGTTCAACGTCACTTCGACGAGCTCCCCGTCGAGGCGACCGAGCTCACGCACCCGCACGACACCGCCACGCGACACGGACAGACGTGCCTCGGGCGTCCACGAGCCGGCCCACACCACCTCTCGGCTCACCGACGGATCGCCCACGACGAACACCCAATCGTGCGAGAAGCCGGCTGGCGCTTCGAGCGTCAGCCTCGGCGGCGGGCGCATCACGTCCTCGAAGAACGTGAAGCCCATCACGACGGATCCCAGCAGCGCACCGACGACGCCGCCGATCACCGAGCCGGCCAAGCGGCTCTCTTTGGCGAGCGCGCGCCCGAGGAGCGCGCCGAGCGCGCCCGGGATCACGACGAGCGCGATCATCGCGCAGAGAATCGCAGCAGCGAGTCCTTCGAAGCCGTCCACGCGCAGAGCCTACCTCACGCGTGTCGGTCACGCCGGACGAGGTCGGAACCGAGGACGTCACGGTACGTAGCGCGCGCGCGGGCGCAGCACCTCGCCGGTGCTCGCTTGCTCTCGCGCGTGCGCGAGCCAGCCCGCCGCGCGACCGATCGCGAAGAGCCAGCTCGCGGTGCCGCGCGGGGCCCCGAGCGCGGTGGCGAGCATCACGAGCGCGAGGTCGATGCGCGGGTGCTCGGCGCCCGCGTCGCGCATCGCGTCGCAGAGCGCGAGCAGCGTCGACGCGTCGCGCTCGCGACGACGACGGAGGATCCGCCGCACGTCGTCGACCAGGGGCGCGGATCGAACGTCGCCGCGTGGGTAGAGCGCGTGCGCGAAGCCCGGGACCGTGCGCCCCTCCGCGAGCGTCGTGCGCACGTAGTCTCGCGCCCGACGCGGGCCACCGATCGTGCCCGCGAGCGCCTCGAGCTCGAAGCTCGACGTACCGTGGCGCGGCCCCGAGAACGCGCAGAGGCCCGCGACGAGCGACGCGGCTCGGCTCGCTCCCGTCGACGCCGCGACCCGCACCGCGAACGTCGACGCGTTGAGCTCGTGGTCCGCGATCACGATCAGCGCGCGCTCGATCGCACGCGTCGCGGCGGTCTCGAGCGCGAGCCGTCGGGTGACCGCCTCCGCGAAGCCGAGCCGACCGCGGGTGCCGCCCAGCACCACGCGCATCCACTCCGGCTCCGGTGCAGTGTCGCGAACGCGCGCGCGCAAGAGCCGAGCGGCGGTGTCGAGCGGCGCTTCGGGGCCGAGCGTCCGCGCGTCGACGCGCCACGGGCTCGGATCGCGCGCGCCCGACCAGAGCAGGGTCGCGACCTCTTCGAAGCGCGCTTCTTCCGCGAGCACGCGCACGTCGACGCCGCGGTAGTAGAGCGCGCCGTCGCGGACCTCGACGATTGCGGTGTCGATCACCGGCTCGCCGAAGCGAAGCGCGCCCGCCGCGGTCGCCGCGTGGCCCGCGCGCGCGTCGCGTCGCTTCGCGAGGCGCTCGAGATCCTCGCGCAGGTACAAGCTGCGCGGTCCGTCGTCGACGCGGCGCAGCCAGCCGCGGCTGACGTACGTGTAGAGCGTGTCGCGCTTCACGCCGAGCAGCGCCATCGCGGCCGCCGCGTCGAGGAGCGCGCCCTCCCCCGGCACGTCGCGACGACGCTGCACGTCGCGCGCGCTCGGGCTCGGGCTCGGGCTCGGAGGTCGACTGTCGAATCGAGATGGCGGGTGTCGAGGCACGGTGCCAAACGAGAGGAGTCGAAGAGACGTTCGACCACGACGGTCGAGACCCGAGGCTCGCACCGACGAGCGCACCACGTCGAGCCGTGCGCGTTCGAGCGAGCAACTTGCTCGTTGCGCGAAGACCCGTGAGCCCTCGCGGCTCGCGCGCTTGTGCGCGCGTACGCGTCGCGAGCACGCCGCCGCACTGCCTCTCCCCTCACCGACCACGAAGAACGAGGAGGTCTCCATGACGATGTGGACGACGACGCGAACGAACGCGAGCGCGAGCCCGGAGCTCACGACGGAGCGCGCGAGCAAAACGGACGCGAACGCGAGCGCGACGATCGAATGCGCGACGAGCGCGACGATCGAATGCGCGACGAGCGCGACGAGCACGAGCACGGGCGACACGAGCACGGGCGACACGAGCACGGGCGACACGAGCACGAGCACGAGCGCGACGAGCACGAGCGCGCGCGACCCGAACGCGAGCCCCACCCCGCACGTCGACTTCGGGGTCGCGGCGCACGACTACGCGACGCACCGCCGCGGCTTCCCACGGGAGCTCCTGCGTCGACTGCAAGCCCACGGTGTGGGGCTCCCGGAGCAGGACGTCGTCGACCTCGGCACCGGCACCGGCTCGCTCGCGCGCCTCTTCGCGGAGGCCGGCGCGCGCGCGATCGGCCTCGACGTCTCCGCCGCGATGATCGCGAGCGCACGCGCGACGGGAAGCGACGTGCGCTTCGAGGTCGCGCCCGCGGAGGACACCGGCCTGCCCGACGCGTGCGCGGACATCGTGTGCGCAGGGCAAGCGTGGCATTGGTTCGATCGCCCGCGCGCCGCCGCCGAAGCGCGCCGTCTCTTGCGCGCGAACGGCACGCTCGTGATCGCACATCTCGACTGGATCCGTCGCCCTGGCAACGTCGTGGATCGCTCGCTCGACGCGATCGCGGAGCACGGCGGCGATCTCTCGCTCCTCGAGCGCTTCCCGACGCACGGCACCTACGGGCGTTGGATCCCCGAGCTCGAAGCGGCGAGCTTCGGAGCGTTCGAGACGTTCTCCTTCGACGTCGATCTGCTCTACTCGATCCCCTCCTGGATCGGACGAATGCGTGCCTCCGCCTACGTGCGTCCGAGCCTCTCGCGCGAGGTCGTCGACGTGCTCGATCGCGCGCTCCACGACCGTCTGTCGAGCTTCGGCCCGACGCTCGCGGTGCCGCATCGCGTGTTTGCGCTCGTCGCACGGCGCGACGCGGTAGCCCCCTCGCTCGGCGACGAAACGCCGCTCCCGCGATGGACTCCGGTGGGTCGCCCCGGACGACCGCGCTCGTTCCGTCGACCGCTCGCGCGCGAGGCGACGATCACTTCGTCGCATCCGCTCGGCCTGGGTTGCAGCCTGTACGTGCTCGCGCCCGGAGAAGCTCCCTTCGCGCGGCACGCCCACTCCGCCAACGACGAAGCGATCTACGTGCTCGACGGCGAGGGTGAGCTCGAGCTCGGCGACGCGCGCCTCACGCTGCGCGCTGGTGACTACGTCCCGCTGCCCGCGGATCCGAACGTCCCCCATCGCCTGCGCGGCGGACGCGTGCCGCTGCGCTGCCTCGTCCTGTCGACCATGCGCGATCCCGACGTCGTCTTCTATCCGGACTCCGGCAAGGTCGGCGTGTTCGTGGGCAGCGCGCCCGGTGGCGACGCGAGCGCCCGACGGATCGGGGCATTCTTCGCGGAGCACGACACGCGCGAATACTGGGACGGAGAGCCCGACGGAGCGTCGTGACGTCGAGCCCGGGAGCGCATCTCGTGACGAGCTCGCGGGCGGTACGAGCGCCGGGTGGAGGATCGATGAGCGGACGTCCTCGACCAGCGCACCGAGTGACGCGGACAACACAACCACCTACGCACGCTTGCAGTCACGCATCCCTCGCCGCGACGCACCCCTCGCCACGGGGCATCACTCGCAGCGCGCGAGCCCGCTCACCACGCTCGCCTCGGCGTCGCCGGCACATCGCAGCGAGCAGGTGGCCCCGGGTACGCACTCGAGCTCGCACGCGCCGCTGCACGCGAGCTCGCACGACGCCTCGATCCCGCAATAGACAGCGGTCCCGACGCCGACGTTCGCGCGGCACTCCGCGCGAAGACACTCGACGTCGCCGTCCTCACCGGTCGTGATCTCGCAGACGCTCCCCGACTCGCAGTCCACGTCGACGCGCGCGCCGCCGGCGAAGCGACAGCTCGACGTGCCCTCGCAGTCGAGCTCCGACTCGTCGCCCACCGTCGCGTCGCAGTCCGCGCTCCGCTCGCAGCCCACCTCGGCGCGCCCGTCCACCGCGAATGCGCACTCGGCACCCACGCAGCCCACGCTGCCCGCGCCGCGCGCATCGACCGAGCACGAGGTGCCGGGTGCGCACTCGACCTCACACGCCTCCGTGCAGGTCACGTCGCACGTCGCGTCCCCACGGCACTCGAAGTCGCACGCTTCGCGCGCGGTCGAGACGGTGTCGCAGTCGAAAGCGCAGGCCCGGTCGAGGCAGACGCACTCGGGGCCCCGACACCGCAGCGCGTCGGGATCGCTCCCGCCGGAGCAGCCGAGGCCGAAAGCAAGCGGCCCGAGCGCGAGCGCGAGCAGGAAGGAGGACCGACGAGAGCACGGCACGCGAGCGACGAGGGGGTGCGAGGTCACCTACCGAGCGTGTCGCCCGTCGTAGCCTGACGCCAAGGCGTCTCGGGCGTTTGCGTAGCCTGCGGAATACACCACTCTACGATTTACTCAATGCTTTCAGATAAGCAGCACACCACGGAGCGTACGATCGTATTCCCGCGGCTACGGTTTCGGTTCCCCACCGAGCGACTCGGGCCGGGGGCCGTACTAGAACGAGGAGACCGATGGACGCTCCGAAGGAGAGCTCGGCCCCGGCCGAGATCGACGTGTTCGACTACCTCGACTACCGAGCGTTCTTG
>JALOQC010000463.1 GCA_025453555.1 Myxococcota bacterium
AACGAGCTCGTCTACCGCCGCTACTACGACATCGGAATCGCGGCCGCGACCGACTCCGGGCTCATGGTCCCGGTGGTGCGCAACGCCGATCGCCTCTCGATCCTCGAGCTCGCCAAGGAGATCGATCGCCTCGGCGAGGGCGCCCGCACCGGCACCCTCAAGCCCGACGAGCTCTCCGGCTCGACCTTCACGATCACCTCGCTCGGCAAGACGGGCGGCCTCTTCGCCACGCCCGTGCTCAATCACCCCGAGGTCGGCATCCTCGGCGTGCATCAGATGAAGCAGAAGCCGGTCGTGCGCGACAATCAGATCGTGATCGGCAACGTGATGCTGCTCAGCCTCTCCTTCGATCATCGCATCGTGGACGGTCACATCGGCGCGGCCTTCGCGTACGACATCATCGGTTTCCTCGAGAATCCGGACCGACTCTTCCTCGAGATCTGAGCTCGGCTCATTCGTCGAATCGGAGACGGCGGCCACGCGCGAAGCGAGGCCGCCGTTTGCGATCTTGCTCATCGCTCGAAGAGCGCGAGCACGGCCTCTCGGATCGCGCTCGCCTCGCGGAGCTCCACCGGCGCGCCCGCGCGCACTCTCACGCGCGACCAGAAGCGGCGCGGGAAGGTCTTCATCGGGACGCCGTTCGCGTAGCTGAAGAAGCCGCCGTAGAGGCCGTCGAGCGCGACTGGGACCACGGGCACGGGACGCGCGGCGAGGATGCGCTCGACGCCGGGACGGAAGACGTCGACCTCACCATCGCGCGTGCACTTGCCCTCCGGGAAGAGGCCGACCACCTCACCCGCCGCGAGCGCGGCGTCGATCTCCTCGAACGCGCGCGCCATGAGCTCGGGGTCTTCCTTCGCGGGCGCGATCGGGATCACGCGCGCGGCGCGGAAGAGCCAGCCGAGGCCGGGCATCTTCGTCATCCGGTGATCCATCACGAAGCGGATTGGGCGCGCGCAGAGCCCGCCGAGCACGAAGGCGTCCACGAAGCTCTCGTGGTTCGCGACGACCAGCGCGGCGCCCTCGCTCGGCACCCGATCGAGACCGCGCGCGTCGACGCGGTACATCACGCGCACCAGGCCCGCGATGAGGAGGTGCATCGCGTCGCGGAGCGTTGCGACGAACGCGACGAGCGAAGCCAAGACGAGGAAGAGCCCGAGCTCGAGGAAGAGCGACGCCAGCGGACCCTTCACGCCGGCGTCGACCACCACGTCGGTGGTGGCGACGTCGCCTCCCGAGAGACGCCACGCCGCGTAGGCCGCGCCGAGCACCATGAAGAGCGAGTTGACGACGTTGTTCGCGGCGATGACGCGCGCGCGTTCGTCCTCGCGAGCGCGGGCTTGGAGCAGCGTCATGAGCGGCACCGCGAAGAGCCCGCCGGAGACGCCGATCGCGAAGAGGAGCATCGCCGCGGACCCCACGCTCGCGGCCGAAGGAAGCCACGCGGTGAGCGCGCCGATCGCGGCGAGCGCGAAGGGCACGCTGCCGACGAGGATGCGACCGCGCGCGATGCGCTCCGCGATGAAGGAGCCCGCGCCGATGCCGAAGGAGAACGCAGCGAGCATGATCGTCAGCGCGTCCTCCGCGCCGCCGAGCGCCTCCGCGAGCCGCGGGAGCTGACCGAGGATCACCGCGCCGCCGAGCCAGAAGACGGAGAGCCCGACGATCGCGCCCCACACCGCGCGGTCGCGACGCGCGACGCGGAGGAGCTCGCGCGTGCCTCGAACCAAGTTGGCGTCGACCTTCGCGTGCGCGCTGCCGGGCGCGGCGGGGATGGCCTTCGCGGTGAGGACTCCGACGAGCGCGACGAGCACGATCGCGCCGCCGACGAGCGGCACGCCGACGTTCGGGATCGCGACGATGAGCGCGCCCGCGAGGGTGCCGCCGAGGATGGCGACGAAGGTGCCCGCTTCGACGGCCGCGTTGCCTGCCACGAGCTCTTCCGGCTTCAGGTGCTGCGGGAGGAGCGCGTACTTGATGGGCCCGAAGAACGCGCTCTGCGTGCCCATCAGGAAGAGCGCGACGAAGAGGAGCGGCAGCGACGCGAGCGAAAAGCCGACCAACGCCACGACCATCGCGACGAGCTCGGCGAGCTTGAGCGCGCGCGCGAGGGTGGCCTTGTCGAAACGATCTGCGAGCTGGCCCGCGAGCGAGCCGAAGAGGAAGAACGGCAACACGAGCAGCGCGGTCGCGAGGTTCACGAGCGCGTCGATCGGCAGAGCGGCATCTCGGAAGGCGCCGAAGGTCAGGGCCACCACGAGCGCGCTCTTGAAGAGGTTGTCGTTGAAGGCGCCGAGGAGCTGGGTCCAGAAGAGCGGCGCGAAGCGGCGGGTCCGGAGGAGAGCGAGCATGCCGCCGGTAGAGCGAGCTTCGTGCCGCGGGCGTCGGGAATCGGGGCTCGTACACAAGTCGCTGTTTTTGTTGGTGTTTGTCGGGTGCTGCGAACTTGGTTGCTCATCGAGCTGATCATCGGATGAACAGCGCGTGTACGTTGGATGTACGTCGTGCCAATGCCTGAGGTATCTTCGGTCGATGCGTCAGCTCCTGCCCGCCGACCGCGAGTTCCTCGCCCTCGTCTCGAGCGCCGCCTTCGCGAACCCCTTCGGGCTCGAGCGCTACCACCTCGACGCGAAGCTCGCGGAGTGCCCGCCCGACACGCCGGACATCGTCGCGCTCGTGGTCGCGCGGGTGGGCGATCACCTCCGTCGCAGCAAAGCGCGCGATCGACGTCCGGTGCTCGAGGGATCGCTGAACGAGTTCGCGCCGGACGACGCGCAGCTCCTCGAGGACGCGCTCCTCTTCGAGAGCTTCCACCGCTTCGCGGAGCCCTTCGACGATCTTCTCGCGCGCGAGGTCGGCGCGACGAGCGCGCAGCCGTTCCCCGAGCACCGAACCATCGGCGCACACCTCGTCGCGCGTGGCTTCGCGGAGGCGCGGGTGCCGCGTGCGCTCGAGCTCTTCTGGCAGCTCCGTCGCGCGTGGCGCTTCTTGCGCGAGTCGTTGCCGGGCGCGAGCGCGTCGGCGCGGCGGCTGCGCGAGGATCTCTGGGACGCGCTCTTCACCAAGGACGTGCGGCGCTACGAGCGGCACCTCTGGAACCGAATGGAGGACTTCTCGCTCCTGCTGCTCGGACCCACCGGCACCGGCAAGGGCGCGGCGGCGCGCGCGCTCGGACGCTCGGCGTTCGTGGCCTTCGGCAAGGATCGTTTCGTGCGCGCGCACGAGAGTCAGCACGTCGCGATCTCGCTCGCGGAGCTGCACGAAGGGCTCGTGGAGTCCGAGCTCTTCGGGCACGAGAAGGGCGCCTTCACGGGCGCGATCGCGCGGCACGAGGGCGTGCTCGCGCGTTGTCCCGCGCACGGCGTTCTCTTCCTCGACGAGATCGGCGAGGTCTCGTTGCCCACGCAGACGAAGCTGCTGCGCGTGCTGCAGGAGCGCACCTTCACGCCGGTGGGCAGCCACCACGTCGCGCGCTTCGAAGGGCGCGTGGTGGCGGCGACGCACCGCGATCTGCGGGCGCTGCGCGCGGAGGGACGCTTTCGCGACGACTTCTGGTATCGGCTCAGCAGCCACACGATCCGCCTCGCGTCGCTGCGCGAGCGGCTCGACGAAGATCCGAACGAGCTGACGATCCTGGTGGCGACGTTGGTGCGCCGCATCGTCGGGGACGCGTCGCGCGAGCTGGAAGGGACGGTGCTCGAAGCGTTGTCGCGCGACGTACCGGCGGGCTACGCGTGGCGGGGCAACGTGCGCGAGCTGGAGCAAGCGATCCGTCGCGTGCTGCTCACGGGGCGCTGCGAGGTGGAGGCCGCGACGGAGTCGAGCTCTGCGCACGATCCCTTCGCGGCCGCACGCGCGGGTGAGCTCGACGCGGACGGGCTCGTACGTGCGTATTGCGCGCACCTCTTCGCGCGGCACGGCAGCTACGTGGAGGTCGCGCGGAGGACGGGGCTCGATCGGCGCACGGTCGCCAAGCACGTTCGGAACGCGTCGGAGGGCTGACCGAGCGTGGGTGTCGCGCGCCTCGCGCTCGGTCGGCTCGGGCCGTGCGCGGTGCGGGTTGCTCAGGGCGCGAGGCCGCGCATCCACCGCGTGACGATCGCGAGCGAGTCCTCGAAGGCCTGCGGCAGCTCGCCGAGCACGACGGAGAGCGCGAGCAGGGTCGCGACGATGCCGAGCATCGCGCGCAGCGGCATGCCCGCGAAGTAGACCTGGATCTGCGGTGCGCTGCGCGCGACGAGCCCGAGCGCGACCTCCACCAGCACGATGCTCACGCCGGCCGGCGCGGCGATGGCGACCGCGAACGCGAGCGCGGCGCCCGTGAGCTGCGCGACGCCGAGCGCGAGCTCCGGCGCGGACGACGCGAGATCGACGCGGCCAGGCGGCGCGACCACCAGACCCTCCGCGAAGGCCGCGAAGGCGAGGCGATGACCGCCGAGCGAGAGGAAGAGCGCGATGCCCACGAGCAGGTGCAGATCGCCGAGCGGGCTCGTGCGCTCGCCGGTCGGAGGCGCGATCACCTCCGCCATGCTCGCGCCGCGCCAGGTGTCGACGAGCCGACCCGACCAATCGAGCGCGAAGAAGGGAAGGGCCGTCGCGATCGCGAAGACCGCGCCGACGAGCGCTTCGCGGAGCGTCCACGCGACGAGGGTCATCGCGTCCGCGGCCACGAGGGTGTCGGCGGAGATGGCGCCTGCCGCGAGCGGCGCGAGCGCGACGGTGAGCGCGAGGATCAGCGCGCCGCGGAGGAAAGGCGGCGTCTGACGGAGGGTCAGCCAGGGCGCGAGCACGGTGAGCGGCGCGATGCGTGCGGCCACGAGCACGCCGAGCAGCAGCCATCGATCGAGGGTGGCGGTGTCGCGCAGCGCGGCGGCGAGCGCTTCGGTCACGACGGGCCTCCGCGCACGGCGCGTCCGACGCCGCGAACGATCACGGCACCAGGTCCGGGATGGCCGACCACAACGCCTCGGTGAAACGGAGGAGCTGCGCGCCCATCCAGCCACCGCCGAGGGCGAGCACGAGACCGACCGCGACCAGCTTCGGCACGAAGCTCAGCGTCTGCTCCTGCACCTGCGTGACCGCTTGCAGCAGGCCGATGCCGAAGCCGACGAAGAGGCTCACGAGCAGCGCGGGCGCCGACAC
>JALOQC010000464.1 GCA_025453555.1 Myxococcota bacterium
ATGTTCGGGCGCGAGCAGGAGATCTGCATCGGGCCGATGAGCGGCATCTCGAACGTCACGTATTGGCTCGAGAGCCGCGGCATCGAAGCGCGCGGCACGCTGATCAAGGCGATCCTCGTGGTCGCGAAGGCGTCCGATCACAACCTCTCGACCGAGGAAGTGCTCGCGGTGGTCGATCGGCACAAGAAGGCCGAAGCCAAGGAAGCGGCAGAGAAGGCGGCGGAGAAGGCCGCCGCGAAGGACGCGGCGAAGAGCGAGCCGGACGAGGCAAAGGACGCGAAGGACGAGCCCGTCGTCACGAAGGCGAACGGCAAGCCGATCGAAGCGTGAGCGCGAAGATCGATGCGCGCACGGGTGATGGTTTGCCGTCGTCTCGCACCGTGGAACGGAGATCCCCGATGACCGCGCTCCGACTCGGCATCGACCTCGGCGGCACCGAGATCGAAAGCCGATGAGCTCGATCCGACTCGGCGTCGATCTCGGCGGCACCAAGATCGAGATCGTCGCGCTCGACGCGGACGGCACCGAGCTCGTGCGACGACGCGTGCCCACACCGGGCGCGGAGGGTTACGACGCGGTGATCGAGGCGATCGCGCGGCTCGTGCGCGAGGTCGAGCACGAGCTCGGCGCGCGTGGCTCCGTCGGCGTCGGCACCCCCGGCGCGCTCTCGCCCGCGACGGGTCTCTTGCGAAACTCGAACACCCTCTGCCTCAACGGCCGACCGGTCGATCGCGATCTCTCCGACGCGCTCGGTCGACCGATCGCGATCGCCAACGACGCGAACTGCTTCGCGCTCTCGGAGGCGACCGACGGCGCGGGCGCGGGCGCGTCGATCGTGTTCGGCGTGATCGCGGGCACCGGCTGCGGCGGCGGGGTGGTCGTGCGGGTCGGCGACGCGCTGCGGGTGCTCGGCGGCGCGAACGCGATCGCGGGCGAGTGGGGACACACGCCGCTGCCTTGGCCGAGCGACGACGAGCGACCCGGATCACCCTGCTATTGCGGGCGATTCGGGTGCGTCGAGACGTTCCTCTCCGGCCCGGGGCTCGCCGCCGATCATCGACGCGTGACGGGCGAGACGTCGGACGGACCGGCGATCGCGCGCGCGGACACGGCGGCGAAGCGCGCGACCCTCGAACGTCACGCGGATCGTTTCGCGCGCGCGCTCGCGGTGGTGATCGACGTGCTCGATCCGGACGTGATCGTGCTCGGCGGCGGCGTGGGCCGCATGGCGCACCTCTACGACGAGATCCCGGCGCGGCTGCCGAAGTACGTGTTCTCCGACGTGGTGCGCACGCGCGTGGTGCCTCCCGTGCACGGCGACTCCAGCGGAGTGCGCGGTGCGGCGTGGCTCGGCGCGACGTCGCTCCATGCGCCGCGGTAGTCCGACACGTTGGTTCCTCGCGACGTCGCTCGATGCGCCGCGGCAGTCCGACACGTTGGATCCGCCACGTCGCTCGATGCGCCACGACGTGCGCGTCACGCGTGCAGGCGATGGTTTCGCGCGCCTACCCCGAAGCCGAGCGCTCTCGGCGCGAGTCGCGACCCGTTCGTGAAGGGCGTGATCACGACGCCGTTCGCACCGCCGCCATCGCGGGGCGTGAGACCGGGCGCGGCGGCCGCACGCTGCGCGGTCCCATCCACGTGTCGCGCGCGACCGGGCCGAGGTGGGGCTCGCGGAGCGCCCGCAGCCGCGCTCGAAGACCACGCTGCGCATCGCCGCGGAGCCGATCCGCGAGGAGCTCGAGCGCCTCCGCCGCTTCGCGGTTGTGTCGTCCACGCGGGAAGGCTTCGAGGTACCCGAGCAGCCGCTCCGCGCGTCCCGGCTCGTCCCCGAGGCAACCGCGCCACCACCGCTCGTCGGCATCGAGCCACCGCATGGACTCTCGTACGAGGCGGACGGAGAGTTCTTCCCCGAGCGCGCCGACGACGGGCTCCATGGACCCTGGTCCGCATCGCGCCGCGAACATCGCGCCCGCGGCCAGACACGAATCGGCACAACGAGGCGCGGCACACGACGTGCTGTAGTCACTTCTACCGCTGGAGTGAACCACCATGGCACAATCGCCCCGCTTCGAACCGCTCGGCTTCGGCCCCTTCGCCAAGACCCACGCGAGCTTCACCGAGGTCGACACGTTCGACTGGGCGGCCCTCGCGAGCACCGACCACGATCCGCGTGAGCGCGAGCGAGGTCGCCGCTCGTTCGTGCTGCGTGCCCTCGACGAGCAGCGGAGCCTCGCAGCGTTCACGGAGCTCCTGGGCGAGCTCGTGGAGGTCGGGGCGCCCATCGACGTGATCGGCTCGCTGGCTCGTGTGGTCCGCGACGAGGCGCTGCACGTCGACCTCTGCGACCGCGTGGTGAAGGCGCTGGGCGGATGGGACGAGCGCGCGCCCGAGCCGCAGTGGGTCAAGAGCGACAAGCGCCTCCCGCTCCGGCAGCGGGTGCTCGCGACGGTGCTCGGCTCGCTCTGCGTCGGCGAGACGATCAGCGTCCACATGATCGCCGGCGTCCGGAAAGGCGCGAGCGATCCGGTCGCGCAGGAGGTGCTCACGCGCTTGCTCGCGGACGAGTCGTTCCACTCGCGCTTCGGCTGGTGGTGGCTCGAGACGATGCCGCTCACCGACGACGATCACACCTTCGCGAAGCGCTACGTCGACAAGCTCCTGCCGACGATCGCGCGGCAGATGGCGCCGATGATCGCGGCCAAGCCCGTCGCGCCGAGCCCGTTCGGGAGCCTCGGGGGTGACGAGCGGCGCGCGGCCTTCGAGCTCGCGATGACCAAGACGATCCTGCCCGGCTTCGACGCGGCGGGGCTCGACGCGACGACGACGTGGCGACGCGTGCAGAGCGTCGCGAGCGCGTGATCGGTGCTGCGCGGCCCGCTCAACGACGAGCTCGGCGACGAGCTCGGTCACGCACGGATGACCTCGTGGCTCCACGCTCCGCTGCGGCGCCATGGAATCTCGGAATCGTTCGGCTTCATCGCCTCGAACGGCTCCGCTTCGACTCGGTGATCTCGGGATGGTTGTCGGACGCGGCGAGCCCGCGAGGAGAGACGTGATGGAGAAGCAGACGAAGGTGGCGGGGCGCTCGGCGCTCCTGGTGGCGAAGGCGGCGTGCGGCAAGCTGGGCAAAGCCGTGACCGGCGGCGCGATCGGCACCGCGCTCGCGCTCATGCTCTCGATCGGAGGGTGCTCTCAATCGCACTACCAGACCGTCGACGTCGACGGAGACGGTTACTACGCCGGCGAAGACTGCAACGACGAGAACGCGAGCGTTCACCCGGGTGCGTTCGATCCCGAGTGCCCCGACGGAGTCGACCAAGACTGCGACGGGCACGACGGAAACCCGGACATCATCTGCAACCATTTCCCCGAAGATCTCGACGGGGACGGCTACCCGCGCGGCCTCGATTGCAACGACGACGACCCGCTGACGTATCCCGGTGCTCCGGAAGATTGTTGTGAAGGCATCGACCGAAACTGCGATGGTTCGGCCGACATCTGCACGAATTGTTTTCCGTGGGTCGACGAGGACGGGGACGGCTATCCCTCGATGGGATTCGGCCCGGTCGACTGCGACGATCTCAACCCCGCCGTCTACCCGGGCGCGCCCGAGATCTGCTACGACGGAATCGACCAGAACTGCGACGGAACCGACGCGATCGAGGGTGTCGAGTGTCCGATCGTGAACCCGCTCCCCGACGCGGACGGCGACGGCTTCGCGGTCGACGTCGACTGCGACGACTCGCGGAGCTGGGTCCATCCGGACGCCCCCGAGGACTGCACCGACAGTCTCGACAACGACTGTGACGGCGTGATCGACGAAGCCCCGCCCGGCGGCTGCATGATCATCAACGGGATGCTCGACGCGGACGACGACGGCACGCGACCGGCGTGAAGAAGCGCGGCGGCCTTCGCGCAGGAACGTGAGGAGGCCGACGCGAAGGCGAGCCCGCCACCCCGCACACGAGACTTTCGTGCGCGGGGGTGGCGCGACCCGTTACCCTGTGGGCGACGTGCTGCGGATGTCACTCTCGATCTGCCTCCTCGGATGCGCCGCTTCGGTGGCGCCGGCGGGGCAGACCATCTCGCACGGGGACACCGCCGACGGATGGCTCGAGAACGGGGTCCCGATCGCGGACGAAGGCGAAGGCTTCGTCCGCGCGCGACCGGGCGAGAGCACGCGCTTCGGCACGCCGTCGCTCGTCGGAGCCCTCGAGCGCGGCGCGGCCGAGGTCGCGCGCTCGTTCCCCGGCACGCCGCCGCTGCGCATCGGCGATCTCTCGGCGCCGCAGGGCGGAAGGCACTCCCGCCACCGCAGCCACCGCGCGGGTCGCGACGTCGATCTGATCTTCTACGCGACCACCCTCGACGGCACACCGGCGCCCGGGCGCGGCTTCGTCGCCTACGATCGGTTCGGCGTCGGCGTCGCCTCCGAAGAGCACGGCGGGGGCGCGCTCCGCTTCGACGAAGCGCGCAACTGGCACCTCGTGCGCACGCTCCTGCTCGACCCCGAGGCCGAGGTGCAGTGGGTCTTCGTGTCGAACGGTCTGAAGGCGCGGCTCCTCGCCCACGCGGCCGCGCACGAGCCGGACTCCGAGGTGCTCTTCCGCGCCGCGTGGGTGCTGCAGCAACCGTCTCGCGGGGCCCCGCACGACGATCATTTCCACGTGCGCATCGCGTGTCGGCCGCACGAGAGCGCGGCCGCCTTCGACGCGTGCCGCGACCGTGGGCCGGCGTGGGCGTGGTGGCGGCTCGCGGGCGAGAAGCGCGACTCGTATGCGCCTCTCGACGATCTCGGGCTGCTCCAAGCGCTGCTCGAAGAGGCACGCGACGACGTGCGGCTCGCGGCGCGCTGAGCCCTTCGCTCGATGCACCTCGCACGCCGCGAGCGCGTCGCACCCTCGCTCGCCGTACCCCTTGCTCGATTCGCGTCGGCGACGAACCCTGCGCGCGCCATGAGCAGCAAAGGCAAGCCGTACCGCACGGTCGACATCGACGGTTGGGAGGTGCTCGTCGGGCGCAGCGCCGCCGACAACGACTACCTCTCGCTCCGCGTCGCGAAGGGGCGCGATCTGTGGCTCCACGTCGGCGGCGGCACGCCCGGCAGCCACGTCGTGATCCGCAACGAGACGGG
>JALOQC010000087.1 GCA_025453555.1 Myxococcota bacterium
GCCTCCGACGACGACGCCTCCGACGACGACGCCTCCGACGACGACGCCTCCGACGACGACGCCTCCGACGACGACGCCTCCGACGACGACGCCTCCGACACCACGACCTCCGGCGCCGTCTCCGAGTCGCCGCGCGTGTCCGCCCGCGTCCCGTCCGATCGACGGCGCCTCGTGCTCGGCGGGCTCGCGGTGCTCGCGTGTACGCTCGCGCTCCTCACCAAGCAGCTCGCGCTCTTCTCGCTGCCCACGCTCGTGCTCGTTCTCCTCGCGCGTCGGCCGCGGGCGCTCGCGTTCTCGCTTCCGCTGGCGCTCACCCTCGTGCTCTGCCCGGACCTCTTCCTCGTGCTGCCCGACGCTTGGTCCTCGCACCTCGCGTTCGTGCTCTTCGGCGGCGGCTCCGATCACGGCGCCACCCTCGCGCACCACGGCGCGAGCGTTTGGGGGCTCTTCGCGACCGATCCGAGCGCCCCATCGAGCTCCATCACCCTGGGCTCGCTCGATGCGCAGCAGCTCGGCTGGGTCGCCTTCGCGCTCGCGCAGCTCGTGCTCGCGTGCCGCATCCTCCGCGCACACTTCGATCCGCGCGCCATCGTGCTTCACGCCGGCGCGACGCACCTCGCGATGGCGGTGCTGCTGACGGGCGTGCACGAGCGCTACCTCGCACATGGCGGCGCGTGGTTGATCGTCGCGCTCGCCGGGCGACTTCGCGGACCGCTCGCGATCGGCGCGGTCGCCGCGACCGGCCTCTACGTGATCGCGTCGGTGAGCTGGGAGTCGTTTCCGCCCTGGCTTCGCGAGGCGGAGCTCGCGGGGACCTTGCAGCTCTGGGCGCTGCTCGCGTGCCTCGCGCTGCCGTTCCCACACGACGTTCGGAAGCCGAAACGCGAACCGGAGGGGCAAACGCCGGACGCGGCTCGCGCTCCCGTGCCGCTCGCGGCAAGCTCTCCTCGCGCGTGAGGTGGGGCTCACGCGCGAGCGGTCCGTGCCCGACACTTACGACACCACGAATGGTCCCGCGTCACCGCGCGTCTTGATCGTCACCGGCGGGTTGCTCTCACCGCGCGACAAGAGCTTGCCGAGCGTGCTGCGCCGCCAAGCCGCCGCCGTGCGCGCGTCGAGCGGCGCGTGGCTCGACGTGCAGGTGAAGCTGCTCGCGCTCGAGGAGATGCTCCTCCTCGCCAAACATCGGCGCTCGCTCTCGTTCCGTCGCGCGGCCTACCGTCCGGCGGTCGAACGTTTCTTCGCGCGCTCGCTCGATCTCGACAGCCCGGAGCTCACGGAGGTCGTGTTGCTCACCGCGCTCGCCGCGGAAGGCGTCGAAGCCTCCGTCACCACCTTCGCGGAGCTCGCGTCCGACGAAGCGCTCCGCGATCGCCTGCTCGCGATGCACGACTGCGTCTTCGCGTCGAGCACGCTGCTGCGCGATCTGAGCGAGGTCGATCCGTTGCTTCGCCTGCTGAAGCGTCCGCACAACCGCGTGGTCCTCGGTGGTGCGCTCGCCGGCATCCTTCACCACGAGTGGCCCGGTCATCCGTGCCTCGACCTGCTCGCGGTCGGCTACGGCGAGCTGCTCGTCCCCGCGATCGTCGCGTGGATGCGCAGCGGTTACCGCGAGCTGCGCGCGCCCCACGAAGGACGCGTGGTTCGGAAGAACGGGAACCAGCTCCTCTATTCGGGAGTGCCCGCGTCGAAGGATCTCGACTTCCTGCCGACGCCGGATTGGCAGCTCGCCGAGCGCGTGCACGGCCGGCGCTTCCGCATGGTCCACTACGAGTCCGTGCGCGGCTGCCCCTACCGCTGCGGCTTCTGCAACTACCCCTTCCTCTTCGACGACACGAAGTTCCGCACCAAGTCCGCCGAGCGCATCGCCGACGATTGGGAGTCTGCGAGCGACTCATCGATCGCAAGGTCGGGCTGAAGTGGCTCTGCTACGCGCGCTCCGACGATCTCGCCGATCGCGACACCGTCGAGCTGATGAAGGCCGCCGGCTGCGTGGAGGTTCAAATCGGGATCGAGTCCGGCGATCAAGGCCAGCTCGATCGCATGAACAAACGCAACACCGTGGAGAAGAACGCGCGCGCGCTCGTGAACTGCCGCGAGGTCGGCATCACGACCGCGGTCACGGTGATCCTCGGTTACCCCGGGGAGACCGAGCGATCGCTGCTGAACACGCTCGCGTTCCTCAAGGCGTCGCCGCCCGACTTCTGTTATCCCGCGCCCTTCAACGCGCGCGTCGAGTACGTGCCGATCCTGCAGCCCGAGAGCCGCACGAAGTACGGCATCGAGCTCGCGAACGACGGGCGCTCCGCGCAGCCCTATTGGCGTCACGCGACGATGTCCTGCAGCGAGGTCGGCGCGTGGTATCGCCGATTCAACCGCGAGCTGATGCAGGAGCGAATCTCGCTGCACGCGGGCCTCTTCTACGACGGCATCCTCACCTTCGATCCCGCCGATCGCGACGCGCTGCTGGACTTCCAGGCCGAAGCGATCGAGCACGACCGCGTGCTCTCGCGCGTCTTCGTCCCGATCCACGACTGGGCACGGCGGCGACTGGAGGCCGACGTGGAGCGCCAGCTCGGACCTCGCCGCATCACGCCCCGCCCCCGCACGTTGCCACTCGTCTCGTGATCGCAGCTCGCGAGCGTGGACGTGGACGTGGACGTGGATGGATGTGGACGCGAACGTGGTCGTGACCCTGAAGACCCGCGCGATCGTGAACCCGAACCCGAATCCGATCGCATCCAGCGACCACGACACGTCCCACCCGATCGTGAGCTCACCCACCGAGCCGCGCGATCGTCGCCGCGAGCGCCGTGTGACCGTGCGCCTCCGCGAGCTGTCGCGCGGTGCGCCCAGGCTCGTCGAGCTTCGCGCGAAGATCGACGCCCCCGCGCGCGCAGGCCTCCACGCGCTCGTCCTGCCCGTCGCGCGCGGCGAAGTAGAGCTCCCACCGGTAGTGGTGCGCGGGCAGCCCGTCGTGATCCATCCGATAGCCTGGCGGGATCTGCACGTGACGTCCGTGCGCCTGCTTCAGCGCGACCTCGAAGCCGTTGCCCGCCATCGCGTGCGCGGCGAGCGCGGTGAGCGCATCCACCGTGCCATCCCACGCGGCCGCGAGCCCCGCACCTTCGAAGTCGAGGTAGAGCCAATGCTCCACCCGCCGGAAATGCTCGACGTTCACGGGAGATTCGACGCTCCGCACGAGGAAGGCGTCGAGGCCCGCCTCCATCGCCCAGCCATCGAAGAACCGCAGCTCCCCCTTCGCCACGATCGGAAAGCTCATGCGCACAGGATGCAGGAGCGAGCGGCCCGGCGTGAAGACGCGACGTGAGAACGCGACGCGAGAGCGCACGACCTGACCGCACGACCTGACCGCACGACCTGACCGCACCTGACCGCACGACGTGAGAGCACGAGCCCGTTCGCGATACCCTCGGCGCGCCGTGTCTGCTTCGTCCAGGGCCACCACGTCCGTACGCGCCTCCTCGCGCGAGGCGTTTCGTCTCCGCGCCCGCCTCGCGCTCGGCGCGCTCGCGACGTTGCTCGCGATCAACAACGCCCTCCCCTACTTCGGCCTGCGCGACGACTCCTGCCAAGCGATGTTCTCCTCGCTCCACTGGGAGGCGGGCGGCAACAACCACCTCTTCGTGCCGCAGAACATGCGGAGCGACTTGTGGCGCGGCTGGAACGACGTGCGCGCGGAGGTGGTCAGCGCCCGCCCGCTGGACGCGCACGAGCAGGACCTCCTGCGCTGGCTGAACCAAGAGAACCGTCAGCTCAACACCGAAGCCACGCGCGCCGTGATCGCCCAGCTCTGCGATCGCGGCCACCGCGTGAAGCTCCGCTACCGCCACCCGGACGAGGCGACGTCGCGCACGACCGGCGACGCGTGCGCGGTCCCCGAGCTCAGCGAGCCCCACGCGTGGATCCCGGTGCGGCTCTACGAGACGGACGGTCCGTCGCCCTGAGCTCGCGTCGCCCGGCCACGTCGCCCGAGCGCACGCCGCCGTCAACCGCGGGAGGGATCGTTCGTGGTCACGCCGACGCGTTCGAGCGCCTCTCGAAGCTGCGGAACCGAGAACGGCTTCTGGATCGCGGTGCACTTCGAGTCGCTCGCGGGCGCGGTCGCGTGATAGCCGCTGCACAACACCACCGGCAGCGCGGGGTGAGTCTGCCGAATCTTCGCGAGCACCTCGTGCCCGTCTTGGCCGGGCATCGTGAGATCGAGGAGCACGACCGTGACCTCGACGCCCGCCTCCAGCATCGCGAGCGCGTCGGCGCCGTTCGAGAACTCGCGTGGCTCGAGCCCGATGCGACGCAGCACGCGCGACAATGCGGTGCGCACCATGCGCTCGTCGTCCACCACCAGCGCCACGGGGCGTGAATCGGTCGGCGCCATCGAGGATTCCTCCACTGCCACGGGCCGCTCGCGCGCGAGCGCCGCGAAGCTCAGGGTGAACGTCGTGCCTTCGCCAGGAGCGCTGCGCAGCGACAAGCCTCCGCGGTGCGCACGCAAGGTCTCCAGCATCGCCGAGAGACCGAGCCCACGCCCCTCGGGCTTCGTGGTGAAGAACGGCTCGAAGATCCGCGCGCGCACCGCGTCGTCCATGCCGACGCCGTCGTCCTCGACTTGCAGGACGACGTAACGACCCGGAGGCAAGGGCGGATCGTCCGCGGTGGCGCCGCTCGACGACGCCGCGCGATCCTCGGCCCAGACCTTCACGCGGACCCTTCCGCGCGCGCCGACCGCGTCGATCGCGTTCGTGAGCAAGTTCATCATCACTTGTTGAAGCTGCGCCGCGTCGGCCTCGATCGGCGGGATCTCGCTCGCGACCTCGACGTCGACCACCACCTCGTCGGGCGCCGAAGAGCCGAGCAGTCGCGCCGTGTCCCGCGCGAGCTCCCCGAGATCGATCTGACTCACCGCGAATCGTCCGCGACCGCTCGCTGCGAGCAAGCGCGAGGTCAGCGTCGCGCCACGCGCCACCGCGTCGTCCACGTCCGCCAGCGCGCGATCCGCCGCCGAGCCCGGTGCCACCACCGCGCGTGCGCTCTCCGCGTTGCTCCGAATGACCGCGAGCAAGTTGTTCACGTCGTGCGCGACTCCGCCCGCGACGAGACCCACCGTCTCGATCTGTCGGCGCTTCTCGAGCGCGCTCTCGGCCTTTCGGTGCTCGGTGACGTCCATGTGGGAGCCGACCATCCGCACCACGCGACCGCTCGCGTCGCGTTGACCGACGCCGCGTGAGCGCAACGTGCGGAACGACCCGTCCTTCGCGCGCATGCGTAGCTCGACGTCGTACTCGGGGACCCGCCCTTCGAGGTAGTCGTCGACGGCCGCCTTCACGTGCGCGCGATCATCGGGGTGGAGCAGCGTCTCCCACTTCGTGATGTCGAAGCCGGTCGTCAGCTCGCCCTCTGCGTAGCCGAGCTGCTCCTCGAAGCGCGGCGACAGCCACGCCTCCCCCGTCACGACGTTCCAATCCCAGATGCCGTCTTGGTTCGCACGCAGGGCGAGGTTCCAGCGTTCGGCCGCCCGTCGCGTCTCTTCGAGCGACCCCGCGAGCTCTTCGCGCAACCCTGCTTCCGACTCGGCATGACGCCGGCGCTCGTCGAGCTCTTGCGGGATCCAACGACGCACGACGACGCCGAGGACGCTCAACGCCACGATCGTGTTGAGGATCTTCGGGAGGATCAGCCGCGCCGGCTCCTGCAGCCACGCCCCGAGCTTCACGAACGCGATGTCGTACTGCGCAGCCCACACGGTGCCGAAGTAGAAGCTCTCGAACGCGCTCTTGAAGGCGTCGAGCGCGAGCACCGCGAGCAAGGTCGCGACGAGTCGGTCCGCGCGACGCGCCGTCCGCAGGCCCCGGAGGTAGAGCACGAACGCGGCCGACCACAGCAGCGCGAGCAGCGCGTAGTTCACGACCGTGAGATGCGCGATCACCGTCGAGTCCAAGCGAACCCCCAGGCGGCTCTGCCGCTTCGGCAGGGTACGACCAAGCGGGTTCTGCGTGCGAACGATCAGCGGCGGGCCATCCCGGCGGACGTTCGTGGCGAGGCGACGGTATCCTCCCGCCGTGCTCCGCTCCCCGGTCCACTCCCCGACGACGCGTCCGCTGCGCCCCATGCAGGACGTGAGCGTCGACGGACGCCTGCGCGCGACCGCGCTCCTGCTGCCGATGGCCTTGCTCGGGCACACGTTGCAGCTCCTCGGCGAGGACACGCCCTGGGCGCCGCACGCGTGGGCGCGCTACTGGCGCACGCCGGGCTGGCACCTCTACCTGCCACCGTGGTCGATCGTCGCGATCGCGGTCGCGCTGATCGTCAGCGCGCTCGGCCTCGCGATCCGTCGCACGCGCCCTTGGGTCGCGGCCGTGATCGTGACCTACGTCGCGCACTACCTCACGTACCCCTACCGCATCCGCAACCACATGACGCTCATGCTCGCGTCGCTCGTCGCGGTCGCGATCGCGTGGGTCATCGGCGCGCGCCTGCGCGAAGGCGGACGACGTCTGATCGATCTTCGAGGTCGCGGTGCCGCGCCACGGCTCGTCGATCGGTACGCGGTGCGCGGCGTCGCGGCGGTGCTCTGCGTCACGTACTTCTACGCGGGCCTGCACAAGACCAACGAAGGATTCCTCGCGTTCGACGAGCGATCCGCGGCCTTCCGCGGGACGACCGACTTCTGGATCTGGGGCGACCTCGGCTCCGTCGCGCCCACCTGGGCGATCGCGCTCGCGACCTACGGCACCCTCGTCGTCGAGTACGCCTTCCCGATCGTCGCGCTCTTCGTGCCGCGCCTCACCATCCCCTGCGTGATCGGGCTGATGTGCTTCCACTTCCCGCACGTCGCGGTGATGAACGTCGCCGACTACCCGATGCTCGCCAGCGCGTTCTATCCCTCCCTCTTCACCGCCGCGCGCTGGCGCCTGCTCGAGCGCGAGCTCTACGCGCCCTCGCGCTGGAACGTGGCGGGCGCAGCGATCGGCATGGGGGCCCAGCTCTGGTGGATGCCGTGGTGGGGCGAGCTGACGATCTTCGGCATCGGCGTGATGGCGATCTGGGGCTGGTGGATCGGCTCGATGCTGCGGCTCTATGCGACCGCCGCCGCGCGACCGAAGGGAGCACGCATGGCGGCTGAGGTCGCCGTCAGGTGACCTCCCCGGCAACACCGCTCCGCGGACGACGCAGCCCCACCAAACCGACCACGCCGAGCCAGACGAACGAGAGCCCGACGCCGATCGCGAAGGTCCCCACGTAGCCGAGCTCGTCCGCGAGCCAGCCGGACGCGAGCGAGGTCGGCATCTTGCCGAGCACCTCGACCGCCGCGAGGAACGTGAAGTGGCTCGCGCCGATCCGCGGATCGACGCGCCACATCATGAACGCGAACATCACCGTCGTGAGCATCCCGCCGCCGAAGTGCTCCGCGAGCGAGACCGAGATCACCGCGGCCGGGCTCGGCTCGCCGACGATCGCGAGCCCGAGCTCCAGCGCGAGCGGGATCGAACGGATCGCGCCGACGAGCACGAGCGCACGCACCAGCGGGACCCGCGTCGCGACGAGCCCGCCGAGCACCGAGCCCGTGACCGACGCGCCCATGCCGTAGCCGCCGAGCCAGAGCCCGAGCGTCTCGCGCGAGTAGCCCGCGTCGACGAGGAACATCGAGAACATCGGATCGATCACCGACTCGCCCGTCTTGTAGGTCGCGACGATCGCGAGCACGCCCCAGGTGCCAGGGCGCTTCAACGTCGACGCGAGCACGGCGAGCACGCCAATCAGCTTCTCGGGTGCCTCCTGGGACGCGCGCGGGGGCGGCTCCCGCACGAAGAGCACGAGCGCGAGCGCGAGCAGCACGAGCGCGCCCATCGCGACGAAGTGTCCGGACCAGCCGATCCACTGGCTCGCCCACGTGAGCAGGCCTCCGCCGATCAACATGCCGCCCTTGAAGCCGACGACCTGGATCGTGTTGCCGAGCGCGAGCGAGCGCTGCACCGCGCCGCCTTCGTCGCGCAGGAGGTCCACCGCGAGCCCGTCGACCGCGACATCGAGGGTGGCGGCGAAGAGGTTCATCAGCAGCACCAGCACGAGCAGCGGCTCGAGCGCGCGACCTGCGCCCGGCGGGAAGAGCGCGGTGACGAAGCACGCGCCCGCGAGCAGCACCTGCATCGGCACGATCCAAGAGCGTCGTCGTCCGAAGCGCGCCGATCCGTAGCGATCGACGAGCGGCGACCAGAGCGCCTTGAGCAACCACGGCGCCGCGAGCGCGCCCGCGAGCCCGATGGCCGTGAGCGACACGCCCTCGCTGCGCAGGTAGAGCCCGAGCGCGGAGGCCTGGAACCCGAAGGGCAGCCCCTGCACGACGTAGAGCACCCCGAGCACGACGTACGCGTGCTTCATCGCCGGCTCCGACCAAGCACGTCGCGGCGACGCGCGCGCCGACGCGCCACGTTCGAACGAGCACGCGGCACGTTCGGACGAAGCACACCGCGACGAAGCGTGGAGCACAACCCCGTCGTCGTCGGCTCCACGCGCATCGCCGCGCTCACTCGAAGAAGGTGACCTTGCCCGTCTCCATCGCGTACATCGCGCCCACGATGAGCAGCTCGCCCGCGTCCTCCATCGCGCGGAGGATCGGGCTCTTGTCGCGAATGGCGGCGACGTTGAGCCGTACGTTCTCTTCCGCGACGTGGTGCACGAGCGCGTCGTTCTTGCTCGATCGCGGCCCCTCGACGCCCTGCACCGCGTCCACCGCGGGGTGGAGGCTCTGCAGCAGCGCGGTGAGGTTGCCGAGCTCCACGCGATCGATCGCGCCCTTGATCGCGCCGCAGCTCTCGTGGCCGAGCACCACGATCAGCTTCGAGCCCGACACCTTGCACGCGAACTCCATGCTGCCGAGCAGATCGACGTTCACGAAGTTCCCCGCGATCCGGCCCACGAAGATGTCGCCGATGCCGCGGTCGAAGACGTCCTCGACCGGGATGCGCGAGTCGACGCAGGAGAGGATGAACGCCTTGGGGAACTGACCCGCCGCGGCGAGGCGCACCTGCTCGCGGTGGTCACGATGCGTGACGTCGCCCTCCACGAAGCGCGCGTTGCCTTCTTTCAGGATCGCGAGCACCGCGTCCGGCGTCAGCGCGGCTTGTTCTTCCTTCGTGAGGATCGTGTCGACCGGCTCGTCCTTCATCGTCGGCTCTCCTGCTCGTGGTTGCGTGCCCTCGGACGCGTGAGAGATACCAGAGGCTGCGGGCGGAACGAAGAGGCTCCCACGCGGCTCTCGAGGGGAGCCCGAGGAGGCTCGGCTGGCCCGGCGAAGGGCACCGACGCGCGCGCGGAGGACACCTTCGCTTCCACCTCGCGCTCTCCCGCCGTACCGTCGCGCCCCATGGACCAGCAGCCCGTCGCGGTGATCGGCCTCGGCTACGTCGGCAGCGTCACCGCCGCGTCGCTCGCCGCGCGCGGCCACCGCGTGATCGGCCTCGATCGTCGCGCCCCGGTGACCGACGCCATGGCGCGGGGCATCGCCCCCATCCCCGAGCCGGGTCTCGAAGAGCGGCTCGCGCGCGCGGCGTCGCGGCAGACGCTCGAGCTCACCACCGACCCGAGCGTGCTCGCGCGCTGCCGCGCCTCGCTCGTCTGCGTGGGCACCCCGGTCGGCGCGGACGGTCAGCTCGTGGTCGACGACCTGCTCGCCGCCCTCGACGACGTCGCGCGCTTCGCACCGCGCGATCACGTGTGCGTGATCCGCAGCACCGTGCCGCCCGGCCTCTACGAGCGCGCGCGTCGACGCCTCGCGCGCCCCGACGTCGGCCTCGCGCTCAACCCGGAGTTCCTTCGCGAAGGCAGCGCGGTCGCGGATCTGGAGAAACCCGAATTGATCGTCTTCGCCACCGAAGACGAGCACGCGGCGCGTTTCTGCGAGGCCCTCTACGCCGATCAGTCCGAGCGCCTGCGCCGCACCGATCCGCCGACCGCGGAGGTGCTCAAGCTGGTGAACAACGCGTGGCACGCGCTCAAGGTCGCGTTCGCCAACGAGGTCGCGCGCGTGACGCTGCCCGTCGGCGTCGATCCCTTCGCGGTGATGTCGCTGCTCTGCGCGGACACCAAGCTCAACACCTCGGCCGCGTACCTGCGCCCCGGCATGCCCTTCGGCGGCGCGTGCCTCGTCAAGGACGTCGCCTCGATCACCACGCACGCCGCCAAACACGCGGTCGATGCGCCGCTCTTCGGCTCGATCCTGCGCTCCAACGACGCGCACCTCCGCTTCCTCGTCGACACCGTGCTCGCGCATCGCCCGAAGACGGTCGCGATCGTGGGCGTGGGCTTCAAGCCCGGCGCGGCCGACGTGCGTGACAGCGCGCCCGTGCGGCTCGTGCACGCGCTGCTCGATGCGGGTCTGCACGTGACGGTCGCGGACTCCGCGGTCCTCGACGCGCGCGTGCCCCCGCTCGGCCTCGACGCGCTCCGCGCCGCGCTCGGCGATCCCCGCGCGCAGGCCGCGCCCGACGTCGCGCACGCCGTCGCGGGGGCGGACCTCGTGGTGGTCGGCCATCCGTGCGCCGAAGATCGCGCGGCGCTCGTGGCGGCCGCACCGAAGGTCCCCGTGCTCGACACGGCGGGCGAGCTCAGCCGCAAGCTCTCCGACGAAGACCGCGCGTCGCTCGCCCCCGTCGTGGTGCTCGCCTCGCGCCGGTAGGGAGATCGACCCGAACACAGCCGCGCGATCGACGTCGAACGACCGGTGTCGTGCGGGCGGGAACCGATCGATTCGCGGTGTGCCGAGGTGGCGGCCGCCACTCGTTCGCCGCCAATCCGCCGCCACCCCGCGCGTAGGTATGCGGAATCGTTGAAGCGGCCTCCGGTACGAAACCTGGATTGAGCCACGCGGTGCACCCGCGGCTCATCACCGAGAACGCATGCGTCGCGCTCACGCGGCGCACGAGCTTTCGCAAGGCGTTCTTGGCGCCTTGGGCGGGGTCTTCGCGTGACGAGGTTTCGGGGGCGGACGCGCTTCGGCGCGAGTCGACGAGCTCGCCGCGCTGGGACGAGGTCGGGCAGATCTTCGCGTACGCGGCGGCGATGGCGCAGCGCGCCACGAAGATCGACTGGCACCAGCTCGTGCTCAACGTGACGCACCACCACTCGCAGGCGACGCCGCGGGATCGGGAGCTCGCGGAGGCGACGCGGATCCTTCATCGGACGACCGCCTGCGCGCTGAACTGGTTGCTGCAGGAGCGTGGGTTCGATGCGCCCGGATCGGTTTGGGACAAGCGGCAGACGAGCTGGACCACGTTGGTCGACGTCGAGGCCGTGATCGGCCGGGCGATTTACGACGACGTGAACTGCGTCGCGGCGGGGTGGGTCGCACACCCGCACGATGTACCGCTCGGACAGCACCTCGGGTTCGAGCTCTGGAAGGCGGGCGGCATCGCGGTGCCGAAGCCGGAGAACGAAGTCTTCTCCTCGAAGAAGCTGCCGAGAGAGCTCGAGCTTCGGCTCACGCCGCCGATTGCATTGGTTCGAGAGTTCGACGGTGACCTCGACACGATCGTCGCGTACCTGACCGAGCTTCGCGATACGCAGTGCGTGCAGCTCGCGAAGGAGCGGGTCGGGCCGGTGCGTGGCGTGAAGAAGATGCGGGCGGTGCATCCGTGGGACGAGCCGGACACGGAGCGCGAGGTGGTCGGGTGGCCCGTGCCGACGTTCGCGGTCGGGCGACCGGGCGACCAGGGCGTGCGCCTGCGAGCCCATTGCCGGAGCGAGTCCTACGCACATCGCGACGCGCATCGAGCACGGATCGTTCGGTGGAAGGCGGGCGACCGAACGAGCCCGTTTCCGGCGGGCACGCTGCGAGGGCACACGTTCCTCGGCATGCCGCTCGACGTGCCGGCGTTCGGCGCGATCCTCGGAGCGCCGCATCCGTCGCGCGAAGAGGTGGAGGCGGAGCTCGCGGAGAAGCGTGCGCGAGCGGCGAAGCTCGAAGAGGCGCGACGCGAGCGGATGCGGGTGCGTGAAGCGCGACGTGAGCGTGCGCGCGAGCTAGCCGAGCTCGAAGATCTCGAGCGCGAGCTCGAAGACGAAGCGCGCCGCGTGTTGGTGATCGACTTCGAGCTCTTGAAGAGGCCAGCACAGAGGCCGAGCGTCGACGGGACGCCCGAGCCGAAGATCGTGCGTCGAGGTCTCGACGACGCGCGCGTGACGAAGACCGAAGGCGAGCGAGTCATCGTGCTCCGCACGCGGGACGCGGAGGCGCGGAAGAAGTCGAAGCGCCGTCGTCGCCGAGGAGCCAACGACCCACCTGCCTGACGGCAGAACGCCCGAAGTGGCGATGCGCGGCCCGGACCCTGCCCGAGCCGCGCATCGGTGCGTCCGTCGTGCGGACTGATCCCGATGACGCGCAAAGAATCCAGCGTGATCAAACAGAGATCGTGGAGGAGGCGCCGAACCGCGCCACGGAAGCCCCGCGAGGCTCAGCGGCGAGAAGCTGAGCCCCACGTACCTCGTATGGTCGTCTTGGGCGACGGTCGGCTTGGTGCGCTTCTGCCGAGGTCCTTCGACCCGCCACGACGATTCGCCAACAGCGCCACGACCGCGAGCGTGGCCCACCCCATGACGTCTGCGGGACGCGAAGACGCTGCCCGACACGCGCACCCCGCAGGATCCGTCGCGCCGTCCTCTCCCTCGCCGCCATCGGACGAAGCATCGGGCGACACCCCCGCATCCGCTGGCTCCGGCCGGTCGACGGGGCCGGGCTGCATGTCGAGCGTCGAGCCCCACTCGTATGGACTTCACCAGGCACGACATCCATCGCCCGCACGCCACGCTGCGCGCGAGAAGCTGAGCCCCACGTACCTCGTATGCTGAGCCCCACGTACCTCGTATGTGATGAAACAGGTTCCGCGGTCCGGGGCGCTCGGTCGAATGCGCACGTTCCGCGGAGAGCCCACGGCAGAAGTCGTCGACGAGCGCCGCCTGCACGGAGTGCGATCGGCCGCGTCGGCCCGAGGCCGCTCTCGCAGTCGAGGCTCGCCGCGTTGAAGGTCGAGCCGGTCAATCCGAAGACGAGCGCCGAGGTGCCCGCCACGGCCCGCGTGGCGCGACGAGCGTCGCCCCCACGAACCGCGCGCTCCGCGAAGCCGGCAGCGGTCCCCCCGCCGACGCGCTTCGAGTGAGCGCACAGCCGACCTCGTCACCGCGCACCTCGAACACGCGTCCATCGCCGAGCAGCGTCCGGTTCGTAGCGAGCGTCTGCCACGCGATGGCGTTCGTCTCGTCGAGCTCGAGCGCCCCCACCAAGAAGGACTCCGCCGCCGCCCGATCGCTCGTGAGCACCACGCTCGCCACGACCGCCAACGACAGCGCGAAGGACCCCGCTCGACTCGAACGACCCGCACCCGAACGACCCATACGACCTCGCGATGGCGTCTCCATACGGACCGTCCCCCGTTCCTCCGAGCGAGAGCACGTCTCCCCACGGAGCTCGGTCCCGATGGTGCTCGCGTCGGCAAAGGATCGTCGGCCGATCCATCCTGCGCGGCCCTACGCCAAGCACGCGCAGTCGATTCGATGGCATGACTTCGCCCCTTCTCGAGAGCGAAAGTGCGTCACGAGGGAAAACTTTCGCGTCTACCGAAAGCAACCGCTGGGCGTGGAGGCGCGCCCTGCTCTCCGCGACGCCCACTCTCGACGCTGCGTCGGCGTCGGGAGATGCTGTGACGTCGCGAGTCGATCGCGGGGACTCCCGCAGGCTCGCGCGGGGAGACGGGGGCGTGGCCAAGCAGATCGTCGCGGTGGCGGTGGTGGTCGTGGAGGCAGGCAAGCTGCTCGCGCTGCGCCGCTCGAAGAAGAAGGACGCCGGCGCAGGCCTCTGGGAGGTCGTGTCGGGCCGCGTGCGCGAGCACGAAGAGCCGCTCGCCGCCGCGGTGCGCGAGACACGCGAAGAGACCGGCTTCGAGATCGAGATCGTGAAGCGCCCCGTCGACTGCTACGCGGCCAAGCGCGGTGACGATCCGATGATCGTGATCGTCTACGCCGCGCTGGTGATCGGCGGGCAGTTCCAACGCAGCCACGAGCACGACGACCACCGCTGGGTCGACGTCGCGGGCTTCGAAGCGCTCGGCGCCCCCACGCGGCTGGTGGACGCGGTGCGCCGCGCGACCGCCGTGCTTCCATGAGACCCGTGCACGACGGCGAATGAGCCCGCACGAGGCGTACGACCTGTGCAGCGATCTGCACGCGAGCTCGGCGAACGCCGGAGGAAGCGCGCGGCAAGCTCCTTGCTGAGGTCGCGCGTGTCACCGAATGCGGTGAGGGAGCGCTGTCATGAGGAAATCGCTCGTGGGAATCGGGATGGGTGTACTGCTCGTGGCGTGTGGTGACGATGGAGGGCCACCCACGGTGGACTTCGGTTTTCCCCGCTCCATGGAAGCGCGCGACGCCACGGACGAGCAGTGGGTGCGGCAGTGCGTGGCGTACTACCGGTTCGAGGACGAGCACGACGAGATCGAGCGTGACCTCTGCGTCGTCTTCGGCGCCTTCGACGAGACCTCCGAGAGTTGCGAGGACACGACTCGAACCTGCCTCGACAGGGTCCTCGAGCCCGAGGAGCAGACCCCCGAGGAGCGGTGTGCAGACTCGACCGTTCCGGAGGCGTACGAGACGTGCGACGTCACGATCGGGGACCTCGAGGACTGCACGAACGATCGAATCGTGGCGAACCAGCGGATCGTCGCGGAGCTCGACTGCAGCTACGCGGGCGACCGTCCTCGGCTCGACGAGCTCCTCGCGCGCCACGCACCGGCGAGCTGCGACGAGCTCACGCGCCGCTGTCCGGATCTGCTCTGAGAACGTGGACGAAGCCGGCGTCGCGCGATCGACGTCACCTCCGACACCGCGCGATCGACGTCGCTCAGCGCAGCACGATCTCCACGCGCCGATTGCGCGCGCGCCCGACCGCGGTCTCGTTCGGCGCCACCGGCTGCGCCTCGCCGTGGCCCACGCTCGTCGTGCGCTCCGTGGCCACGCCGCGCGACGCGAGCGCCTCCCGCACCGCGGCCGCGCGCCGCTCCGAGAGCGCGAGGTTGCTGGCGTCGTCGCCGATGGCGTCGGTGTGCCCTTCGATCGCGATCGACCAGTCCGCGTGGCGCCCGAGCACCTGCGCGAGCTCGTCGAGCACCGCGTTCGATTCCGCGCGCGGCACGTGCTGCGCGAAGTCGAAGAGGATCCCGTAGACGCGTGCACGCCGCGCGCTCTGCAGCTCGCGCTCGATCGCGGAGGGCTCCGGCGTGCGCGTGCAGATCGGCTCCGCGCGCTCGAGCGGATCGACGTCGATCGCGGCCGGCTCGCCGCCCTGCCCGTCCGCGCTCCACATCTGCGCCGTGCCGTGCAGGTGCCCGTCGGGGCCGCGCACGAGCAGCGCCATCACGTCGCCGCCGTCCTCCGCCTTCCATCGAAGCTGGATCGAGCGCCCGTCGACCACCACGCCCGCGTTCGCGCCGTCGCGACTGAAGCACGCGCGCAGCCGGCCGTTCTCTTCCACGATCTCGAAGGTGCCGAGGAGCCATCCCCCGTTCCACGAGCCCACCGCGCGTGTCTCGGGCGCGACCGGCGCGGCGAAGGTGCCGTGCACCGCGACGTCCGAGAGGAACGGCCCGAGCGCTTCTTCCGCGCCGCCGCGACGACCGACGAGGAGGACCTGCACGTAGCGACCTTCCGCGCCGCTCACCGGCACGTCGACCACGAAGGGTGCGTCGCCGGTCTCCGGCAGCTCGGCCGGCAGCGTGTGTTTGGCGATCTCGCGGAACGGTCCGCTCGCCGCGTCGCCGAGCTCGATCGCGATCTCGTTCGGCATCCGGGCGGTCCAGTAGTCGTCGAGCGTGAGCCGCACGCCTTCGACACGCGCGCGCGCCGCGAGCTCGATCACCGCAGTCGCGGTCGGATTCGGCGGCGCGTCCGAGCGTTCCCACGACGTGCCCGCGAACTCGTCGAGCGCGTTCCACGCGCCCTCGGGATCGGAGCGCATCAGCACCGCGCCTTGGGCGAACGACGCGAGGTTCGGGCGCTCGAGCCACGCGGACGTCGCGGACGGGGTCGGTGTCGCGGGCGGGGTCGGCGTCGGCGCGGTGGGTGTCGTGGGTGTCGCCGATGGCAAGGTCGGCACGGTCGGGATCGGAGGTGCCGAGGGCGGCGAGGCGGCGGGGGCATCGCTCCCCGAGCACGCGAGGAGAAGGACGAGGGCGAACGACGAGCTGCGGTGCATCGCGGCGCATCGTGCCTTCCGATCGCCAAAAAATGGGGCGAAAACGAACCGCGCGCGCCTCGCGCCGCACGAGCATGCACGAAGAAACCCTCGGTCCGCGGGCGAGCGCGGGGCGGACGAAATCGGTCACCCCCGATCCGATTCGGTCTTGACCCCCAGGCCGACGATCCACACCAGACAGCCCATCGTCTCGCGCGTGGAGGGCGCGGGACGGAGAGCAGGCCTCGGTTCACCCGCCGCTGCGTCCTGGCTCGAGACAAGAGAAGACACGACGTGCCGCGACGCGAGGCCCGCGACGCGGCAGCGCGACCCGCATCTCCCAGAGGTGACGTCCCATCACGCGTGGGTCGCTCCGAGCGGGGTCGCACGATCGACGTCCGGCGACGGGCGCCCGACGAATGCGAGATCGAACGCGCGTTCGATGCTCGAGTCGCCATTCTCCGGCGACCGCACACGACACGAAACACGCTCGCGCTCCGACGTCGTGATCCACACGATCTCGACCTCGAGTCCGAGCACCGACTCATCCGGGGTATCCTCGCGCCGTGCTCATGTATGTCTACATCGCCGCGCTCGTTCTCGGAGGCGTGCTCCTCGGCGCTTCGCTCCTGCTCGGTGGCCACGACGCAGACGGCCCCGATGCGGACGGGCCCGACGTGGATGGAGTCGACGCCGACGCGGACGTCGGGCTCGACAAGGATCTCGAGGTCGAGAAGGGCCTCGACGTCGACGGCGGCACGGACGTCTTCTGGATCCTCCGCTCTTTCCGTTTCTGGATGTTCTTCCTCGCGTTCTTCGGATTGACCGGCGTGACCCTCGACGGGCTCGGCTTGGTGCAGACGCCGTGGATCACCGCGCTGCTCTCGGTGGTGATGGGCTTCTTCGCGGGCGGCGGGGCCGCGACCGCGTTCCGCGTGTTGTCGAGAGACGAGACCGCGGAGGCCCCCGGCGCGAACGACTACGTCGGCAAGAGCGCCAAGGTGCTCGTGGCGCCCAAGCGCGGGTCGGTCGGAAAGGTTCGCGTCGAGGTGAAGGGTCAGCTCGTCGATCTGCTCGCGACGACGGACGACGAGATCGGCGCGGACGACGAGGTGCTCGTGATCGAGATGGACGGCACCCGCGCGCGGATCGCGCGCCTGGAGCGCGAGCGGGACTGAACGCGAAGCGCGCGACGAAGCGCCGCGCGGCCGCTCGCAAACACGTTTCAAGCGGAGCTCGCTCCGCCGAAAGCAAGAAAGAGAGAGGGGAAATGCAACAGTACGGACAACCCGATCCCTATTACGGGGGAAGCGGGCTCGACGTCACGCCTCCGAGCGAAGGGGGCCTCTTGGACTCCTTCGGCGGAGATCCCGCGCTCTGGAGCGTGGTCTTCTCCGCCCTCGGCTTCGCGGTCGCCATCTTGGTCTTCGCCGCGATCGCGCGGTCGCTGCTCCACATCGCGCGGCCCAACGAAGCGCTCGTCTTCAGCGGCAAGAAGTACACACGCGCCGACGGAGTGACGCTGCCCTACCGCGTGCTCCGACAAGGCGAACGTGCGTTCCGCATCCCGGTGCTCGAGCGGGTCGATCGCATGGACATGCGGCTGCTCCCGATCGACATCGTGGTTCAGAACGCGTACTCGGCGGGCAACATCCCGCTTCAGATCCACGCGATCGCGAACGTGAAGATCTCGAGTGAGGATCGCTACATCGGCAACGCGGTGGAGCGTTTCCTCGGCCGCTCGGTGCGGGAGATCCAGCAGGTCGCGCAGCAGACCCTCGAAGGTGCGGTGCGCGAGGTGATCGCGACGCTCACGCCCGAGCAGGTCAACGAAGATCGGCTCGCGTTCGCGGAGCGGCTCGCGACGGCGGCGGCCGACGATCTCGCGAAGCTCGGTCTGACGCTCGACGTCTTGAAGATCCAGACGGTGGCGGACGGAACGGGCTACCTCGACAGCCTCGGGCGCCCGAAGATCGCGGCCGCGCTGCGCGACGCGGAGAACTCCGAGAACGAAGCGGCGCAGGAGATCACGGCCGCGACCGCGGAGTCGGGGCAGCGCGCGGAGGTCGCGAAGGCCGCCGCGGAGGCCGCGATCCTGGAGCTGCGCAACGAGCTGCGGCGCGTGCAAGCGGAGCTCGAAGGTGAGGCTCAGTCGGTCGAGCGCGAGGCGGACGTGGCGGCGAAGACCGCGCGCGCGGAAGCCGAGCGCGAGCTGCAGTCGCTGCGTGCGGCGCTCGAAGAGCGTCGTCTGCAAGCGGACGTCGTCATCCCCGCCGAGGTCCACCGGGAAGCACGGGCGATCTTGGCAGTCGGTGAGGCGTCGCCCACGGCGGAGAACGGCGCCGCGCAGGCCAAGGTCCTCGAGCTCATGGGCGAGGCGTGGCGCGCGATGGGGCCGCAGGCGAAGGAGATCTACGTCATCCAGCACCTCGAGCAGATCGTCGGCGTGGTGGTGAGTCAGCTCCAAGACGTGCAGATCGGCGAGGTGAACGTGCTCGACGACGGAAGCGGACAGGGGCTCGCGAGCTACGCCGCGACGTATCCGCAGATGGTCACGCGCGTGATGGAAGCGCTCGCGCAGAGCACGGGTGTCGACGTTCCGGCGCTGCTCGCCGGAAAGGGAGGTGTGTGATGGGTGCCGGTCTCGCGCTGATGGGCATCGGAGTCATCGGCATCTTCGCCGTGATCCTGATGGTGAAGAACCTGCTCTACGTGTGTCAGCCGAACGAGGTGCTCGTCTTTTCGGGCCGTCGTCGGAGCCACGGCTCGCTGGTCACGCACTACCGAATCGTGAAGGGCGGACGCGCGCTGCGGCGGCCGTTCATCGAGACGGTCGACAAGGTCGACCTCACGAACATGATCATCGAGGTCACCGTGAAGAACGCCTACTCGAAGGGCGGCATCCCGCTCAACGTGCAGGGCGTCGCGAACATCAAGGTGCCCGGCGAGATGCCGCTCATCCACAACGCGCTCGAGCGCTTCCTCGGGCGCAGCCGCGAGGACATCATGCGCGTCGCGCGCGAGACCCTCGAAGGCAACCTGCGCGGCGTGCTCGCGCTGCTCACGCCCGAAGAGGTCAACCGCGACAAGGAGGCCTTCGGCGCGCGGCTCACCGAAGAAGCCGGTCACGATCTGGAGCGCATCGGGCTCGTGCTCGACACGCTCAACATCCAGAACGTGAGCGACGACGTCGGCTACCTCGACTCGATCGGTCGCATGCGCTCCGCCGCCGTCCGTCGCGACGCGCAGATCGCCGAGGCGCGCGCGCAAGCGGACGCCGCCCAGGTGAAGTGGCGCAACTACCAGACGGGTGAGCTCGCCAAGCTGCGCGCGGCGATCGAGGTCGCGCGGCGGCAGAACGATCGACGCATCGCGGACGCGCGCACCAAGCGCGAGGCGATGATCGCGGAGCAGCGCGCGGACGTGCAGGCGCAGCTCGCGCAGGCCCAAGC
>JALOQC010000465.1 GCA_025453555.1 Myxococcota bacterium
GACGATCTCTTCGTGACGAACGTCGAGCGCGTGAAGCGCGGAATCGAAGAAGAGGTCGCCAACGCGATCTTGATCAAGGTGAACCAGATCGGGAGCCTCACCGAGACGCTCGAGACGATTCATCTCGGCGAGCTCAACGGTTACTCGAGCATCATGTCGCACCGCAGCGGCGAGACCGAGGACACCTTCATCGCCGATCTCGCGGTCGCGACGGGCGTGGGCCAGATCAAGACCGGCTCGCTGTGCCGGTCGGAGCGCATCGCGAAGTACAACCAGCTCCTTCGCATCGAAGAGCAGCTCGGCGACGCGGCGCTCTTCGCGGGCGCGAGCACGCTCGCGTGACGCGCGTGACGCTCACGGTCGCGATCGATCCGATCGCGCGCAGGCGTGCGCGCGTCGGATCGTTCGTCGCGTCTTCTTCCGTCGGGGGCGAGCGCCGCCGCCCGGCTTCACCTGCGGGGCTGCGCTGATGCCGTTCGGGAAGATCCTGATCGCGCGGCGTGGTGAGGCGGCGGCTCGCGTCGCACGCACCTGTCGACGGCTCGGCATCGAGACGGTCGCGCTGTACTCCGAGCGCGCGGAGAGCGTGCACGTCGAGGCCTGCGACGAGGCGGTGAAGGTCGTCGCCGAGAACGGCCGCGTGCCGGCAGCGGCGGTGATCGAAGCGGCGCGCGCCACGGGCGTCGACGCGATCTACCCGGGCTACGCGTCGTACACGATGCACCTCGATCTCGCGGAGCGCGCGGAGTCGGAGGACTTCGTGTGCATCGGCGTCGATCCCGAGCTGCTCCGGCTGGTGCGCGATCGCGCGGCCGTCGCGACGCTCGCGGAAGAAGCGGGCGCGAGCCCGGTGCCGTGGGTCGCGGTGGAGGACGAGAAGGAAGCGTACCGACACAGCGACGACATCGGGTACCCGCTCCTCGTGAAGGGGCCGCTGACCTCGATGGGCGTCGGGCGTCACGTCGCGGACGACGACGACGAGACGGTCGAGGCGTTCCGCACCGTTCGGAAGATCGCGCCGGAAGGGAAGCTGATCCTCGAGCGCGGCATCCAGCGCGCGCGCGACATCGAGGTGCTCGTCGCGTGCGACACGCACGGCGAGGTGCTCGCGATCTGCGAGCAGGAGACGAGCATCGTCAGCGCGGGGCGCGGGCTGCTGCGCGAGTGTCCGTCGCCGGAGCTGGTGTTCCGCGGCGAGGGCGAGGCGATCCGCGAGATGATGTACGACGTCGCGATCCGGCTGGGGTCGCGCGTGGCGTGCTCGGGTCTGCTCGGCGTGCGGCTCTTGCTCGATCCCGCGGGCCGCTTCTTCGTGCGCGGCATCCGGCTCGGCTTGCCGAACCTGCACGCGGCGGCGGAGATGGTCACGGGGCTCGATCTGGTCGAGCTGCAGATCCGCATCGCGGCGGGCGAGCCGATCCCCGACGAGGTGCGGCACCTCGAGATCAGCGGGCACGCGGTGTCCGCGCAGGTGCTCGCGGCGGGCTCGCCGACGCGCGACACCGTGATCGAGGAGCTGCGGTTCCCGAACCTGCCGCACCGGACCGTGCGCGTGGAGCCGAGCGTGATGGCGGGCTGCACGGTGCCGCCGGACGACTGGCCGCGGCTCGCGAAGGTGAGCTGCACGGCGCCGATCCGGCATCAGGCGCTGCTCAGCTTGGACCGACTGCTCGCGGCGACCGAGGCGCCTCCGCTGGCGTCGAACGTCGACGTGATCCGCGGCGTGCTCGTGCACGAGGGCTTCCGCGCGGGGCAGTACGACTGCTCGCTCGTGGAGACGCTGGAGCGCTCGCCCGTGGTGGCCCGTCCGCTGCCGCCGGTCTCTTCCGGGAGTGGAGGCGACGAGCTCGATTCGGAGCGCGGCGATCGACGCGAGCGTGGAGAGCGCGGAGGGCGCGACCGCGGGCGTGGGCGCGAGAGCGGCGGCCGTCGCGACGATCGACGCCCCGGCGGCGAACGTGGGCCGCGTGAAGGCGGTGAGCGCGGGCCGCGAGAAAGCGGTGAGCGTGGGCCGCGTGAAGGCGGTGAGCGTGGGCCGCGTCGCGACGGACGACGCGACGAGCGCCGCGGGGGCGGTCGGGAAGGCGCTCCGCGCGAAGGCGGCGCTCCGCGCGAAGGCGGCGCTCCGCGTGAAGCTGCGCCGCGCGAGGGCGCTCCGCGCGGTCCGCGTGAGGGTGCTCCGCGCGACGGCGGTGCGCCGCGTGAAGGCGGTGCTCCGCGTGAAGGCGGTGCCCCGCGGGAAGGTGGTGCCCCGCGGGAAGGTGGTGCTCCGCGGGAAGGCGGTGCTCCGCGCGAAGGCGGTGCTCCGCGTGAGGGGGAAGGCGGAGGCGGGCGGCGCCGTCGTCGGGGCGGGCGGCGTTAGCACGCGCGCGGAGTGGCGGTGGAGCGGCGGGGCTCGACGCTCCCGTGCTCCGACGGTAGACACCGCGCATGAGCGAGCCGAAGGCGCAGAACCTGACGTGGCATGCGGGAGAGATCGACCGCGAGGCGCGCGCCGACGCGCACGGGCACCGCGGGGTCACGCTCTGGCTGACGGGGCTCTCGGGCTCGGGCAAGAGCACGCTCGCGCACCGCGTCGAGCGAAAGCTCATCGAGCGCGGCGTGCACGCGTACGTGCTCGACGGCGACAACGTGCGGCACGGGCTCTGTCGGGATCTCGGCTTCTCGCCGGAGGATCGCCACGAGAACATCCGGCGCATCGGGGAGGTCGCGAAGCTCTTCACCGACGCGGGCGTGGTGGTGCTGACCGCGTTCGTGTCGCCGTACCGCGCCGATCGCGACGAGGTCCGCGCGCGGCTCGCGGAGGGAGACTTCGCGGAGGTCTACGTGGCCGCGGATCTCGCGACCTGCGAGGCGCGCGATCCGAAGGGGCTCTACGCGAAGGCGCGACGCGGCGAGATCCGAGACTTCACTGGGATCGACGCACCCTACGAGGCGCCGCTCTCGCCCGAGCTCAGCGTGGACACCGGCGCGGAGTCGGTGGACGCGTCGGCGGAGCGCGTGATCGCGTGGCTCGAGGAGCGTGGAGTGGTCGCGCGGGCCTGAGCGTCGGTGCGTGCGTGTGTCGCGCAGGCGTGAGAAACGGCGAGCGCGTCGCTCCAGGAGCGTGTGACGGCGTTCAGCTCGTCGCGTCGAGCGCGCGGAGCAGGTCCGCGATCAGCTCGTCGGTGTCTTCGATGCCGACCGCGTAGCGCACGAGGCTGTTCGAGATGCCGACCGCGGCGCGCTGCTCGGTGGTGAGCTCGAAGTAGCTCATCAGCGCGGGCTGCTCGATCAGCGACTCCACGCCGCCGAGGCTCGGGGCGATGCGCGGGATCGCGCAGGCGTCCACGAAGCGGCTCGTGCCGTCGAGGTCTGCGTCGAGCTCGAAGGTCACCACGCCGCCGAAGCCGCTCATCAGCTCCCGCGCGACCGTGTGGCTCGGATGCGAGGGCAGACCCGGGTACCACACGCGCCGCACGCGGCGGTGTCCTTCGAGCGCCTGCGCGATCGCGAGGGCGGAGGTGTTCTGCTGCTTCACGCGCACCGCGAGGGACTTGATGCCGCGGTGGATCAAGTACGCGGCGTGGGGATCGAGCACGCCTCCGAGCACGTGCCGCAGATCGCGCACGATCGACACGAGCCCGGACTTGCCGACCAGGACGCCGCCGAGCACGTCGTTGTGGCCCGCGAGGTACTTCGTCGCGGAGTGCAGCACGAGGTCGATGCCGTGCTCGAGCGCGCGGAGGTTCACGGGCGTCGCGAAGGTCGCGTCGACGAGCGTCTTCACACGCCGCTCGCGACAGATCGCGGCGAGCTCACGCAGATCCGGGACGGACTGGTAGGGGTTGGTCGGCGCCTCGCCGATCACGAGCTTGGTCTCGGGTCGC
Organism: Myxococcota bacterium; assembly: GCA_025453555.1. Classification (GTDB taxonomy): domain Bacteria; phylum Myxococcota_A; class Polyangia; order Polyangiales; family Houyiibacteriaceae; genus JACKEH01. The sequence continues at coordinate 3,870 of JALOQC010000465.1, forward strand.
AGCGCGGCGCGCAGCTCGTCGAGGTCCGAGACGAGCGTCGAGGTCACCCCGAAGCGGTCGAGGAACTTCGTGACGAACTGCCGCGTGCGCCGGTAGCAGTCCGCGAAGAGCACCACGTGCGAGCCCGACTGCACGAGCGCGAGGATCGCGGTGGTGACGGCGGCCATCCCGCTCGCGAACGCGATGCCGTCCTCCGCGCCTTCGAGCGCGGCGACCTTCGTCTCCACGAGCCGCACGGTCGGGTTGCCGTAGCGCCCATACTCTTCTTCGCGTTCGGTGCGGCCTTCGAAGAAGGCGACGAGCTCGGCGGTGTCGCGGAAGGTGTAGGTGGCGGTCTGGACGATCGGCGCCGCGAGGGCGTCGAACTCGTGCCGCCGAGGCTCGCCGCCGTGTACCGCGAGGGTTTCTGTGCTGGGGCTCGGGGGGCTCGACGGGCGGTCCTTCGTCATGGCGCGCGGAAGGTAGCAGCCGCGGGGCGCGGCACACGTGGACGCGAGCGAGTTGGAAGCCGGCTTTCTCGAGGCCGCTTTCGGTCATCGGCTGAGCTTCCCTTCGGCGGCCGGCGCTTGACCCCGCGCCGCGATCCCTTCACACCTCCGCCCCCCGCGCCGCGTTCGGCGTGGAAGCACGGAGAATCGAGAACATGGAATCGCAGACGTTGCAGGCTGAGGTCCGCGGATCGCGCGGAAAGGGGCCCGCTCGTCGGTTGCGCGTTCAGGGCAAGCTCCCGGCCGTCCTCTACGGACCCGGGGTCGAGCCCACGCCGCTGACGGTGGACCCCAAGGAAGTGGCTCGTCACCTTCGCGGCGCCTATGGGCGCAACACGCTCTTCAAGCTCGTCTTCGGCGGCAAGGAAGAGCTCGCCATGGTGCGTGACGTGGACGTGGAGCCCGTCTCGCGCGAGCTCGTGCACGCGGACTTCCTCCGCGTGACGGCCGACAGCGAGGTCGTGGTCGAGGTGCCCATCCGCACCGTCGGTCGCGCGCTCGGTCAGGTGAAGGGCGGCGCCGTGAACGTGACGCGTCGTAGCGTGCCGGTCCGCTGCAAGCCCACGCAGATCATCGCGGAGATCGTCATGGACGTCACCGAGATCGACCTGAACGGGACGATCGCGGTCAAGGACATCCCGCTCCCCGAGGGCCTCACGATCGTGCTCAAGCCCGAGCTCACGCTCGTCGCCGTCGTCGAGGACAAGAAGGCGGCGCGCGCGGCGGCGAAGGAAGCCGAAGCGAAGCCGGC
>JALOQC010000088.1 GCA_025453555.1 Myxococcota bacterium
ACGTGCAGGTGCCGCTCCATCGAGATCGTCACGTCGGCGGTCAGCGGAGCCCGGAGGAACTTCTGGAGCCGCGCCACCTTGTCGGTCGCGTAGTTACGAACCGCGTCGGACGAGTCGACGTTGCGGAAGCTGAACGTGATCTGCATCGCTTCACCTCGAGGGCGGAGGCGCGTCGGTCACGAGCACGCAGCGACCAGGCAGCGAGTCGGGAGCGGACGGCCGGAACGGACGGGCTCGCCGCGACACGCGACGAGGAACCAAGCGACGAAGCCAAGACGAGAAGCGTGAACGCCGCTCAAAAGTACTGCTTCCGCTTCGAGGAGCTCAAGATGTTCAGCATGTCGCGGTACTTCGCGACGGTCCGGCGGGCGATCTTGATGTCGTGCTGATCGCGGAGGATCTCGACGATCTGCTGATCGGACCACGGGTTCTTCGGATCTTCCTCGTGGACGATCTTCTGAATCGCCTGCTTGACGCTCTCGGACGCGATGTCCTCTTTGCCTTCTCGTTTGATCGCCGAGTTGAAGAAGAACTTCAGCTCGAAGAGGCCGCGCGGCGTGTGGACGTACTTGTTGCTCGTGACGCGCGAGATCGTGCTCTCGTGCATCCCGACCGTCTCGGCCACGTCGCGCAGGATCATCGGCTTGAGGTACTGGATGCCGAGATCGAAGAACTCGCGCTGCTTCTCGACGATGCACTCGGTGACCTTCACGATCGTCTTCCGGCGCTGGTCGATGCTGCGGATCAGCCACTGCGCGGAGCGGAGCTTGCCTTGGATGTACTCCTTGGCCTTCGGGTCTTCCTGCATCGCGGCCCGGTAGAAGCCGCTGATCTTCAGCTTCGGCATCCCGTCGTCGTTGGGGACGACGTAGTACTGATCGCCCACGCGGTGCACGTACACGTCGGGCGTGATGTAGCGCGGCTCTTCGACGATGTAGTTGCGGCCCGGACGAGGCTCGAGGTCCGCGATGACCTGCGCGACGTCGTAGATTTCTTCCACGGCGACGTCGAGCTTCTGCGCGATCCGGTTGTAGTTCCGGTTCTCGAGGTCGGAGATGTGCTTGGCGATCACCTGGATCACCAGGTCGTCCATCCCGAGCACCTCGGCCTGGACGAGCAGCGACTCCTCGAGGGTCCGCGAGCAGACGCCGACCGGGTCGAAGCGCTGCATCATCTTGAGGACCTCTTCGGCGTCCTCCGGGTGCAGCCCCGCCTCTTCGGCGAGTTTCGGCACGACCTCCTCGGGCGTGAGCCCCTCGATCTTCAGGTACCCGTCGTCGTCGAGGTTCCCGATCACGAGCGCCCCGAACTTGATCTCGTCCTCGACGAAGTCGCCCATCCGGAGCTGCCAGAAGATGTGGTGGCTGAGATCCTCGCCGCGCGTCAGTGTCTGATCGACGCCGGGCATCTCCTCGTCGCCGCCGCGGCGGAACGAAGGCATCGGGGCCTGGAGCGAGTGGTTCTCGAGGTACCGCTCCCAGTCGATGTCTTCTTTCTTCTCTTTGTTCTCGACGGTCGTCAGCTCGCGATCGTCCGAGGCGATCTGGCGGTCGATGGTGGTCGACTCTTCCGGGATCTGGACCTCGCGGAGGTCCCGTCCGTCGAGCGAATCCTCGAGCACCGGGTTCTCGAGCAGCTCCTCCTGTACGAGCTCGGCGAGCTCCATCCGGGACATCTGCAGCAGCTTGATGGCCTGCTGCAGCTGCGGGGTCATCACGAGCTGCTGGGAGAGACGGAGCTGTTGTTTGATTTCCATTCGCCAACCAGAGCCCGACGACGGTCGAGCGGTCTCAGCATACACGCCGCGTGCCGGGATGCGAAGCGCCTCGGCTTCCGGAGGGGCCGTCGCCGGCACCCCACGGAGGGCAGGAAACCTCGACCGCCGAGCTCACGAGGGTGAGCTCGGGGGTGCCCGTCTCACGTCTCCAGGCTCTCGCGCCCCTTCGGCGCGACCTCCCGCAGCACCTCGTGGAGCGCGCGCAGCGGCCCGAACACGCGCTCGGCCTCGCGACGTCGTGCGTCGTCCAGCGCGCGCACCTCTTCCTCGCGCGCCTCGACGCGCTCGCGCTGCACGAGCTCCAGCGCCTCCACCAGCGCCGGCCGCAGCTCGGCGCCCGAATCGACGCGCCCACGCGCGAGCGCCGTCCCGAGCACCGCCACGTCGAGCTCCGCCCGCGGCAGGACCTCGTCGAAGAAGCGCCGCAGCGCGCCCCCTTCGAGCACCCCGCGCTGGTAGCCCCAATGCGTCGCCAGCGCGGTCCGCAGGCTGGTGCGCAGCCTCTCCGTCACCGCGTCCCCGTCGCCGTCCGCTTGCGCGAGCCGGGCGCGCGCCTGCGCGAGCAGCCGACGCTCACACCGCTCGATCGCGTCGCGCAGGCGGCGCTCGAGGAGGTCCGCGAGGAACGCGCGATCCTCCGCGTGCGCGCCGTGGCGGGAGAGTCGGCTCGCACGGGGCCGCACGAACCCGAGCACCTCGTGGGCCGCGGCCTCGAACGCCTCGTCGAGCTCGCGCTCGTACGCCCGCAGCGCGTCGTCGATCGCGAGCAGGAGGTCGGGCCCGACACGGAGCAGCCGCTCGCGCGCTTCGAGGGCGAGACGGCAGGCGTGGGCGTGGTGCTCGGCGCGGTCTTGCTCGGTCGCGAGCGCCGCTTCGAGCGCCTCCGCGAGCCGCCCCGCACACGCCGCGCGCTTGAGCTCGCGCGCGCGCCCGAACACGATCGCGTCGAGCGCCTCCAACAACCGCGGGAAGCCGCTCTCCGCGTACGCCGCGTCGTCGCCCGCCACGCGCGCGCGCAGCGCCTTGCGCGCGCTGACCGCGAGCGGCTCGGCGCCGAAGCCCGCCCGCACGACGGTACAGACCTCGTCGAGCTCACCCGGCTTGAGCCGATCGACCTTGTTCAGCACCGGCACCACGAGGCGCCCCCGCGCGCGCAGCTCCTGGTGCATCCGCGTCTCCGACTGCTTGCCGGCCTGCGCGGCGTCGAAGATCCAGAGCACCGCGTCCGCGCGACGCGCGGCTTCCTTCGCGAGCTCCTCGTGCTTCGGGTCGAGCGCGTTCGTCCCTGGCGCGTCGAGGATCCACACGCGCTCGAGCGTCTCGCTCGGCAGCACGATCTCCGCGCGGTCGACGCCGGTCGACTCGGCCTCTTCGAGGAGCGCGGCGAGCTGCTCGTAGCCCCCCTCGCGCGTGCTCCCGTCGTGCAAGACGAGCCGCACTCGCCGCTCCGCGCCCCCACGCAGCACGTTCAGCGTCGCGGTCGTCGGAACGATGCCCATCGGCGCGACCTCGGCTCCGATGAACGCGTTGATCAAGGTCGACTTGCCCGCGTTGAACTCGCCGAGCACCGCGAGCAGGAGCGGCCGATCGAGCTCGTCGCGGAGCGCGCGGGCTCGACGTGCGACGTCGGAGAGTGCGTGCTCTTCCGAGAAGCGCGTGACCGCGTCGATCGCGGCCGCGAGATCGAGGTCCTCGCCGGTGCGCCACGCCGCGCGCAGCGCACGACGTCGGACCTCCGCCGCCAGCGCCTCGTCGGAGCGCGCGACCTCCACCGTCGCGCGCGCGACGTCCCAGGCGTCGAGCGCGGCGAGCGACTCCGTCGGTGCGCTCCGATCGAGCGCCGCCATCGCGTGCGCGAGCCAGCCGCGCGGCGTGGTCGGCGCGCTCACGTCGCGACCCTCGGCGAACGCGCGAAGCTCTTCGAGCGCCTCCGAAGGCGCGAGCTCGCCGCGTTCGATCCAGGCGCGCAGCGTCTCCCGTGGCGCCGTGGTCGCCGCGCGCGCGAGCAGCGCCGGGCTCTGCGGCGCCATCGACGCCGCCACCAGCAGCGCCTCCGCCGCCTCGTCGTCGCGTCCCTCGGCCGCGAGCGCGTTCGCGAGCGCGACGAACGCCGGCGCGCCGACCCCGCTCGCGATCGCCCGCCGCGCACGGAGCTCGGCGTCGCGCGAATCACCCCGCCCGAGCGCGAGCCCCGAGAGCGCCACCCCCGCCTCCCCGGCGCCCTTCGCGATCGCGCTCTCGAGGATCGGCTCCGCCGCGTCGAGCGCGCCGATCTCGACGAGCGCACGCCCGAGCCGCAGCGCGACGCCCGCGTCGAGCTCGTCCGGGTTCAGCTCGAGCGCCGCCGATCGCGCGGCCCCGACGTGCCCCGCGCTCGCGAGCACCTCCACGAGCATCACGCGTCGCTCGGGCGTCGGCGCGCTCGCGAGCGCCTTGCGAAGCTCACGCACTGCGCGATCCGGCCGTCCGCCGCGCTGCTCGGCACGGGCCGCCAACGTACACGCCTCCGCGAAGGGCTCGCCTCCGTCGGAGACCACGAGCCGCGCCGCGTCACGCGCAGCGGTCACCGCGTCCGCGTGCCGCTCGGCGTCGAGGCACGCGCGGGCCATCCAGAGCGCGAGCTCCGCGTCCTCCGGGAGCGCGCGCCGTGCCTCCGCGAGCGCCTCGAGCATGCCGTCTCGGTCTCCGATCCCACGACGCGCATGGGCCAGACCCACGAGCGCGCGAGGCAACGGGCGTGTCGCCAGGATCTCCCGGTAGAGCGTCGAGGCTTCTTCGAAGAGCTCCGCCTCGAGCGCGGCGTCCGCGGTGGCCAGCGACTCCCGGACGTCGTCCGGGAGGAAGATCACGTCGTCGAGGAAACGCTCGAAGCGATCGAAGAATCCCATGCGCGGCGCAACGTAGCAGCTTCGCGCGGCACCTCGGGGCGCGTTACCCTGTCTCGCGATGGCGTTGATCTTGGTCGCCGACGACGACCGCCTGGTGCGAGAGAAGCTGGGCGCGTTGCTGCGCGCGCGAGGCCACACCGTCGAGCTCGTCGGCGACGGAGCGCCCGCGCTCGAACGCGCCGCGCAAGGCGACGTCGGCTTGTTCCTCCTCGACGTGCTCATGCCCGGCATGGGCGGCCTCGAGGCCTGCCGGTTGCTGAAGTCGCTCGCCCACGACCGCGAGGCCTTCTGGCCGGTCGTCCTGCTCACGTCGCGCAACGACGGAGACAGCCGCGTGCAAGGGCTGCGACTGGGCGCGGACGACTACGTGGGCAAACCCTTCGACGAGCGCGAGCTCGTGGCGCGGGTCGAAGGGCTCCTGCGCATCCGCCAGATGCACGACGACCTCGTGGCCGCCAAGCAGCGCCTCGAAGCGCTCGCGGTGACCGACGAGCTCACGGGGCTCTACAACTTTCGCTACTTGAGCACGCGACTGCGCGAAGAGCTCAAGCGCGCGGAGCGCCACCGCGAGCCGCTCGCGTGCGCGATGATCGACCTCGATCACTTCAAGCGCATCAACGACGAGCTCGGTCACGACGTCGGCGACACCGTGCTGCGCGAGGCGGCGCGTCGCGTGCGCGGCGCGGTGCGCGAGATCGACGTCGTCGCGCGCTACGGGGGCGACGAGCTCCTGCTCATCCTTCCGACGACGCCCTTCAGCGGCGCGCTCACCGTCGCGTCGCGCGTCTGGAACGACATCCGGGCCACACCGATCCTCGCCGGCGTGCACGAGCTGCGCGTCACGCCCTCCATCGGCGTCGCGCTCTACCCGAGCCGCGACGTGACGGACGCCGAGGCGCTGCTGCGTGCGGCGGACCAAGCGCTCTATCAAGCCAAGCGCGACGGCCGCGATCGCATCGGCGTGTTTCAGCACGAGGGCTACATCTTCCGCCCGTGAGTCGGTTCGCGATGGACGACGCCCCGCACGACCCCTCGCTCGCGTCCACGTCGAAGGCGTCTTCGACGAGCTCGTCGTCACCCACGGCGACGTCGTCCGCCGACCTGACCGACACGTCGTCGGTCGACACGACGCCCGCGCTGGAGGCCGCGTGGGCGAAGGTGGTGCAGAGCTGGGACGATCCGACCGCGCACGACAAGCTCGTGGGGCTCTGCGCGAGCCTCGGTCGTCTGGAGTTCGCGGGCCGTCGCTATCGAGAGGTCCGCGAGCGCGATCCGGAGCGAGCCGCGCGCGCGCAGCAGAGCATCGACCGCATCGTCGCCCTCGCGATGCAGACGCTCGAGCTGCACCGCGACCCCGCGCCCCCGAGCCCGAAGCGGATCCTCTTCCCGGTCGCGCTCCTGCTCGTGACCGCACTGGTCGGCACCGCGATCTGGGTCTGGCTCGACGCCGCACGCTGATCGCGCGCCCCGATGCGGCGTAGCGAACGAACGTCGTTTCCCTTATCCTCGCTCGGCTTCGATGCAGATCGACTTCAAGTCGCGTGAGCTGACCGTCAAGCTCGTCTATTACGGTCCCGCGCTCAGCGGAAAGACCACGAACCTCCAGGCGATCCACAGCCTCGTCTCGCCCGAGACGACCGGACGCTTGATGACGTTGGAGACGCGCGACGACCGCACGCTCTTCTTCGATCTGCTGCCGCTCACCTTCGACGTCGGCGCGGGCATCCAGGTCCGCTTCAAGCTCTTCACCGTCCCCGGACAGGTCATCCACAACGCGACCCGCCGCCTCGTCCTGCAGGGCGCGGATGGCACGGCGTTCATCGCCGACTCGCAGATCAGCGAGACCCGCTCGAACCAGCAGGCCTTCCTGAACATGCAGGAGAACCTGCGCGAGAACGGCATCGATCCCGCGACGCATCCGATCGTCATCCAGTTCAACAAGCGCGACCTCCCCGGCGTGCGCACCGACGAAGAGCTCGAGCGCATGGCGAAGAAGGGGCGCGAGCCGGTCTTCAAGGCGATCGCGACGCGCGGCACCGGCGTCATCGAGACCTTCCTCGGGCTCACCGAGCGCACGTGGCATCAGCTCGAAGAGCGCCACCAGCTCCACGAGAAGTTCGGGCTCGATCCCGAGGTCTTCCTACGTGGCGTGCGCAGTCGGCTCGGCATCCCGGAGGCCGCGGCATGAACGACGCCGCACGCACGAGCGGGATCGATCTCGCCTTCGGTGACGTCTCCGGCCTCGACGAGGTCGTCGATCGCGAGGCGCTGCGCGACGTCTGCCGATCCTTCTTCGATCTCTTCGGGATCAGCATCCGCGTGTTCTCGGGCAACGGCGCGCTCCTCGCGGACGCCCACGAAGAGCTCGCGATCCACACCTACCTGCGCACCCTCCCCGGCGGCCGACGCGCGCTCTCGGAGAGCGTCGACGCCGTCATCCGCACGACCCCGGATCAGCCGGTGCAGCTCGAGGAGATCAGCGGCGCGGTCTACGACGTGGTCCCGCTCGTCTACCAAGGCCGACGCGTCGGCCGCTTCGTGCTCGGTCCCTACCTGCCGGCCGAGATGAAGGAGGTCCCGCGGGCGCTGCTCAAGGTCGATCCCGCGCTCGACCGCGAGAAGGTGCGCGAGGCGCTCGCGTCGATGCCCCGCGTGAAGCGCGCGACCGCCGAGCGCGTGGTCGCGCACCTGCGGGGGATCCTCGATCTGCTCGTGTTCTCGAGCCACCGCGCGCACCTCACGAGCGAGATGCACGTGGTCTCGGTGCGCGAGAGCTACCGCGAGCTCGCGGAGAAGACCGCGCGTCTGCAGACGGCGTACGACCGGCTGCGCGAGCTCGACAAGCTGAAGTCGAACTTCCTCGCGACGGTGAGCCACGAGCTGCGCACGCCGCTGACGAGCATCATCGGCTACTCGGAGATGCTCGAAGCGGGCATCGCGGGTCCGCTCGGCGAGGAGCAGCTCGACTTCGTGCAGACCATCCACGGCAAGGGCGAGCAGCTCCTCGCGCTCATCACGAGCTTGCTCGATCTCTCGAAGCTCGAGCAGGGCGTGCTGCGCATCGAGCCTCAGCTCCTCGACGCGCGCGAGCTGCTCGTCGATCTCGCCAAGACCTTCGAGCCGGCCGCGCGCAAGAAGCAGGTCGAGATCCGCGTGGAAGCGCCGCCGAATCTCCCGCGCATCGCGGCCGATCCGGTGCGCATCAAGCAGATCCTCTCGAACCTCGCGGAGAACGCGATCAAGTTCACGCCGCCCGGCGGCCGCGTCACCTTCGCGGCCAACGAGACCGATCTCGACGACGACGACGGTGGGGGCTTCGGCGCCGTCTTGCTCGCCGCGCCGCGCCGCGCGGTCGCGTTCCTGGTTCGCGACACCGGCATCGGCATGCCGCGCGAGGAGCTGCCCAAGATCTTCGACGCGTTCTACCAAATCGACGGGAGCTCGACGCGCGAGCACGGCGGCACCGGCCTCGGTTTGTCCATCGTCAAGCGCCTCGTCGACGCGCACGACGGAACGATCAAGGTCGACAGCGAGCCCGGCCGAGGCACCGTCTTCACCGTGACGATCCCCGAGGCCGAGTCCGGCTGAGCCGTGGCGTCCTCGCGCCCCCCCTCACCTCGTTCGTCGGGGCCTCGTTCGACGGAGCACGAGCGCATCGCGCGGCTCTCCGCGCGCTTCGCGACGAGCGCGAACGACGTGCGGCTCGGCATCGGCGACGACGCAGCGTGGCTCGTGCCCGACCTCGTGATCAGCGTCGATGCGCAGGTCGAAGGCGTCCACTTTCTCCCACGTTTCGCGCCCTACGACGTGCTCGCCGAGCGTGCGGCGGTCGCGGCGCTCTCCGACCTCGCGGCCATGGGCGCGCGCCCGCTCGCGATGCTCAGCTCGCTGATCCTCCCGCACACGCTGGACGACGCGGCGCTCGATCGTGTCCACGAGGGGCTCGCGCGCGCCGCCGATCGCTACGCCGCACCAGTCGTCGGCGGAAACCTCGCCGCCGGCTCCGAGCTCTCCCTCTCCACCACCGTGCTCGGGCGTACCGACTCCCCGCTCCTCCGAAGCGGTGACGGCGTCTACGTGACGGGTCACGTCGGCGCGCACGCTCTCGGCCTCCGCGCGCTCCTCGCCGATCGCCGCGACGCCGAGCTCGCGCCCTTCGTCCACGCGTGGCTGCATCCGACCGCACGCATCGCGGAGGGCCTCGCGCTCCGCGGCCTCGCCTCCACGTGCATCGACGTCTCGGACGGACTCCTGGCCGACCTCGGGCACGTGCTCGCCGCCTCGCAGGTGGGCGCGGAGCTCGAGCTCGCCGCGCTCCCCTTCGCGCCCGACTTCGAAGCCGCGTGTGCCCTCCTCGGCCTCGATCCGCTGGTCCTCGCGTTGGACGGCGGCGAGGCGTACGAGCTCGTCTTCACGGCCGCCGCGGCGCCGCCGATCGACGCCACGCGGATCGGGACGATTCGAGCGGATCGAAGCGTCGTGCTGCGCAGCGCCGACGGCTCGATCCGCGCGCACGCTTCGGCGGGCTTCGATCACTTCCGCGCGTGAGCCTCGCGTACGAGCCGCCACGCACCCACGCACGCACACCCGCCGCGCACACACCCACGCGGCGCGACGCTCGCCCCGATCCGGAAGCGCTCACGCGATCCCGAGGCGCTTCATCTTCTTGCGGAGCCCCACGCGGCTGAGCCCGAGCCGCGCCGCGGCGTGCGTGCGGTTGCCGGCCGTCGCCTCCAAAGCCTCCACCACGAGCTTGCGCTCCAGCTCGTCCACCGCGTCGCGCAGCTCGGGCGCGTCTTCTTCCGCGCGCCCGAAGTGCTCGGGCCGGAGCTCGTCCTCCGCCGCCAACAGCGCGCGATCGAGCGCAGCCTCGAGCTCGCGAACGTTGCCCGGCCAAGCACGCGACGCGAGCCACGCGAGGGTCTCGGCCGGAACGCGCCGCGTGATCTCGCGCCGAGCGAGCAAGCTCCGCACGAGCCCCGGCACGTCTTCCGCGCGCTCGCGCAGCGGCGGTACGTTCAGCTCGAGCACCGCGAGCCGGTAGTAGAGATCCTCGCGAAACGAACCGTCGCGAACGCGCTCCCGCAGATCACGGTGCGTGGCCACGATCACGCGCACGTCGACCGTCACCGTGCGCTCCGATCCGAGGGGCCGCACTTCGCCCTCCTGCAACACCCGCAGCAACTTCGCCTGCATCGCGGGGCTCGTCTCCGCGATCTCGTCGAGCAGGAGCGTCCCTCCGTGCGCGAGCTCGAAGAGCCCCCGACGGCGATCCGTCGCGCCCGTGAACGCCCCCCGCACGTGCCCGAAGAGCGCGCTCTCCAGCAACGCGTCCGGAAGCGCGGCGCAGCTCTCCGCCACGAACGGTCCCGCGGCGCGCGGGCTCGCGTCGTGGATCGCACGCGCGACTCGCTCCTTGCCGCTCCCGGTCTCGCCGCGCAGCAGCACCGTGCTCTCCGTCGGCGCGACGCGCGCGAGCAGCTCGACGAAGCGCCGCATCGCCGGGCTCCGCGTGATCAGGCCGAAGCGCTCGTCGTCCGTGCGACGCGCGCGGAGCTCTTCGTCCGCCCGCGCGAGCCTAGCTTCGAGATCGGCGCGGAGCTTCTCGTCGCGCTCGCGCGCCCGCCGCTGCTCGCTGCGCAGCCGCGCCTGCACGATCGCGGCGTCGACCGTCCGCGCGAGCGCCTCCAGGTACGCCAAGTCGTGCGACGCGAACGCGGAAGGACGCGCGCGATCGTCCACGTAGAGCGCGAGCCCCACCCGCGGCAACGGCGCACACGCGACCGACCGGAGCGCGAGCGCGTGCACGCTCTGCGCCCTCCCCCACTCTTCGTCGCCGAGCGCGTCGACGGTCGTCACGAGCGCGCCGTTCGCGAGCGCGCGTGCGACGGCCGTTCGCGACGGAAGTGCGTCCGAGTGCTCGAGGGTCGCACTCCCCGTCACGACCAACGCGCCGTCTTCCGCGCGCGCGACCACGAACGCACGCTCCGCGTCGAGCACCTCGCGCGCGCGCCGCAACGCCTCGTCGACCACCGTGCGCTCGTCGTCGTCCATCGCGCGCGTCGCGAACGCCGCGAGCCCACGCCAGCGCTCCACCTCGTCGACCACCACCGCGGACGCGGGACGCGCCGCCCAGGCCGACGCGAACGCGGGATGTCGTCGCAAGTGACGACGCTGATCGACCTCCAGACCGCGGCTCGCGCGATCGAGCAGCGAACGAAGGCGACCGAGCGCGTCGTGAGTGGGCTCGTGCCGCGCGACCGCGAGCTCGTGGTCGAGCCGCGCGAGCAGGAGCTGCTCCTCCCACGTGCGCGCGATCAGAGCCGCTCGCGCCTCGACCGCGCGCGCGAGCGCCCCTTCTCCGAGCGCGATCCGAGCGCGCGCGAGCGCGACGTCGAAGATCTGCGCCTCTTCCGCTCCGTGCGAGGCGATCAGCGCACGCGCGAGCGCGACGTGCGTTCCCGCGAGCAACGCTGCCGCCCGCGCCCGAGCCCGCACGTCGCCGGCTTCGACGTCGCGCGCCCGCTCCACCGCACGTTCGAGCGCGCCGCGGCGCAACGCGAGCTCGAGCTCGACGAGCGCCAAGTAAGCGAGCCCGAGCGCGTCTCGCGCATCGTTCGCCGCCGTGCGCGCCTGCTCCGCGTGCCAAGCCGCACCTTCGTCGTCGCCCACCCAGAGCGCGGCGCTCGCGAGGTTCAAGAGCGCGCGGCCGAGATCACGCGCGCGCCCGATGATCGCGTAGCGCCGCGCCGCTTCGCGCAACGCACGACGTCCGTGCCCGAGCTCGCCCGCGTCGAGCGCGACGATGCCCTCGTTCGCCGCCGCGGTCGCCGCGAGGTGTACGTCACCGACCGCGCGCGCGATCCCGAACGCTTCCGCGTGACGCTCGCGGGCCTCGTCGAGCGCTCCCCTCGCCTGCGCGATCGAGCCCGCGGCGATCAGACACCGCGCGCGCGCCTCTCGCGCGTCCGCGGTGCGCGGCTCGCTCCGCGCCAGCGCCGAGCTCACGATCGCGTCGGCTTCGTCCAGTCGTCCCGACGAGAGCGCGACCCACGCGCGGAGCTCGGGCGAGCGCGCGAGCCGCGCCGCAGCTTCGAGCTCCCCCGCGCCGAGCGCGATCCACGCGAGCGTCTCCGCGCCGTCGTCCCCCGCTCGCCGAGCCTCGTCCCGCGCGCGCTCGGTGAGGCCCGCTCGTCGCGCGAGCTCGGCCCGTCGCGCGGCGTCGGAGTCGCTCGCCACCGAGCCTTCCGCGCTCGCCGACGGCGCGGTCGCCAGCTCCAGTGCCTCCGCGTAACGCGCGAGCCGCCCGAGCGCCTTCGCGCCGACCTCCACCCGCGTGGCGTCCTCTGCCTCGCATGAGCACGCGAGCGCGTCCTCGACTCGGCCCTCGTCGAGCGCTCGTCGCGCGTGCGTGGCGAACAGTCGTCGTGCCCGCGTCTCGTCTCCGACCGCTCGCGCGAGGTGGGCGTCCCACACACCAGCGTCGGTGCACCGCGCGATCACCTCCTGCGCTCGTACGACGCGCGTCGCGTCGTCGAGATGCCCCCTTCGATCGGCGCGCAGGATCACGCGCGCTTCGCGCACGAACGCGAGCCCGGCGCGAACGAGCGCGTGCGGCGCCTCGAGCACGTGAATCGGAAGCTCGCCGCCCGCCGCGTCGAGCCACGCCTCGTCGCGCGTTCGCTCGTGCGCGGATGGGGGCTCGCGCGAGGACCGCGGCTCGTGCGCGCGCGGCGTGCCGGCGTCGTCGAGCGCTTCCCGCTCCGCACGCGCGAGCCGGACCGCGCGCCCCGCCAACCCACCCGAGCGCCCACGCAGCGCCCCGACGTCGCCCCCCGGATCGAGGTCGCGCACGAGGCGCGCGAAGTCGACGTCCTCGAGCGGGCCGAGCACGACGTCCACGTCCTCCCCGTCCTCGACGATCCAAAATCGTTCGCGTCCACCGAGCGAATCGGCGCGCGCGGCCTGCCGAACCTCCGGCTCCGCGACGCCTTCGACGAGCACGACCGCGCACGGGGCGTCGAGCGCCGACAGCTCGTTCGCCGCGCGCGCCCGCACGAAGGTCGGTGCGCGCCGCCCCTCCCGCCGCGCGCTCGCCTGCAGCGCGAGCGCGACCTCGCGTGCAAAACGAGACTTGCCGCTCTCCGGCGGCCCGCCGATCCGCAACAGCCCCCGCGCGCTCAGCGTCTGCGTCGCGGCCTCCACCCGCTCGAGCGTGCCCACGAACGTCGGCTCGACGACGGCCCGCGGCGCAGCGAGAACCGGCAGCTCCTCGCCGATCGCGCGCGCCGCTCCGGAGAGCGCCTCCAAGGCCTCTGCGGCGCTCCGGAGTCGATCCTCGGGCGACGACGCGACGAGATCCTCGATCCAACCCACCCACGCCGGAGGAGTCGTCGTGGGCAAGGTCGCCACGTCGACGGTCTCCGCGACCGCCCCCCCGAGCCAGAGGTGCACGCACGCACCGAGCGCGTAGAGGTCCGTGCTCTGCGTGCGCGCTCCGACGGCGGCCTCGGGCGCGAGGAACCCACGCGTCCCACGCGCCAGCCCATCCGCGGCGAGCGGAGGCCCGGCGAGCCCGAGGTCGATCAACACCGCGAGCGACGGCTCGTCCTGCACCGCGCTCGGGCGCCCGCCCGCGACGGTGCTCGCCACGGCCGATCGCACGAGCACGTTCGCGGGGCTCACGTCCCCGTGCACGAGACCCGCCGCGTGCAGCGTCGCCAGCGCGGAGAGCAGCTCCGCCGTCACGTGGAGCACGAGCCGAAGCCGTTCGTGCGACCCGCGCTCGAGAGCCGCCAACGCGACGTCGCTGCGCTCGCCCTCCACGAGCTCTTGGACCAACACCGCGGTCCCGCTCGGCAGACGAAACGGCTCCCCGAGCGGCGCCGACACGCGCAAGAGCTCGACGACGCGCGCGAGCGAGGGGTGCGCGACGCGGCGAAGCAACGAGAGCTCTAGCTCCAACGTGCCGAGCGCGTCGGGCGGCACGATCTTCAGGGCGCGCGGCGCGCCGTCGGCCGCGTCACGCGCGAGCACCACGCGCCCGGCGCCTCCACGCCCGAGCTCGCGCACGTACTCGTAGCGCCCTTCGAGCCGCTCCACGCCGCGAGCGTAGCCGCAGCGTCAGTAGAGGAGAAACGCCTCGCGCTCTTCCGCGAAACGCGCCGCGCCCTCCACGTCTTGCGCGAGGTACTCCTCGAGCGACGCGCGCGCGTTCACGAGCTGCCGATACTCCGGCCCGCCCGTGAGAAGATCGATCGCGGGGCGGCTCGTCTCGTACTCGTACTCCTCGCGCCGCCACGGGAAGACGTCGCTCGGAGCGCTCGCGAGCGCGGCCGCGATCCACCGCAGATACGCCGAATAGCTCGAAAATCGCGAGGGATCCGTGACGTGGACTTGCACCCCACGACACACCGACTTGCCGTGCTTCTGGAACGTCGGCTCGAACGCGAGCGGGCGCAGCGTCGCGCCTTCGACCTCCACCGCGAGGAGCGCCTCCGGCTCCACCCACGGCGCCCCGAAGATCTCGAACGGTCGCGTCGTGCCGCGCCCTTCGGAGAGCGTCGTCCCCTCGATCACGCACCCACCCGGGTACACCGTCGCGGTCTCCAGCGTCGGCATGTTCGGCGAGGGCAGCACCCACGGCAGGCCCGTCTCGTCGAAGCGCATCGCGCGCGACCAGCCCTTCATCGTCACGACGAGCAGCGCCGCGGGATCCACCCGATCGCGTGCGCACGCGAGCCGCACGATCTCGCCGATCGTCATCCCGTGCCGCACCGCGACGTCGTGGAGCCCCACGAACGAGCGGTAACCCACCCGCTGCGGCATCCCCTCGACGCGCTCGCCCCCGATCGGGTTCGGTCGATCGAGGATCACCGTCTCGATCCCGAGCGCCGCCGCCGCGCGCGCCATCAACGCCGCCGTCCACACGAACGTGTAGTAGCGACTCCCGACGTCTTGCAGATCGACGACCACGACGTCGAGACCGTCCAGATGCTCCGGTCGCGGCGAGAGATCCGCGGCGCTCGCGCCGTAGAGCGACACCACGCGCATCGCAGGCTCCGCGACGTGATCGGCCTCGCCCTCCACCGGCGCCATGTCCTGCGCGGTGCCCGCGAACCCGTGCTCGGGACCGAAGAGCACCCGCAGATCCGCGACCTCGCGCAGGATCTCGATCGCGTGCTTCAGCCGTCGATCGACGCTCGCCGGATGCGCGACGAGCCCGACGCGTCGCCCGCGGATCGGCGCGAGCGCCTCCGGATCCCCGATCGCGATCCGATCGAGCCCCGTCGCGACGCCGCTCACGCCGCGCCCTCGCGCATCGGCGCCTCGTCGGCCGCCGATCCGGCCGACCGAATCGCATCGTCGCCGCCCGCGAGCAGGTAGAGCACCGCCATGCGCACCGCGACGCCCGCCTCGACCTGCTCGAGCACCACGCTCTGCGGACCGTCCGCCACGTCGTGCGCGATCTCGACCCCGCGGTTCATCGGGCCCGGATGCATGACGATCGCGTCCTTCTTCGCGAGCGCGAGCTGCGCGTTCCCGATGCCGAACGTGCGGCTGTACTCGCGCAACGACGGGAGCAACGCGTCCTGCAGTCGCTCGCGCTGGATGCGCAGACACATCACGACGTCCGCGCCTTCGAGCGCGGGCGCGAGCTCGTGGAAGACCTCGACGTCGAAGGCCTCCGCGAAGCGCGGCGGCACCAGCGTGCGCGGCCCCACGACCCGCACGCGGCAGCCGAACTTCCGCAGCAGCACCGAGTTGCAGCGCGCGACGCGCGAGTGCGCGACGTCGCCGACGATCGTCACCGTGAGCCCTTCGAGCGTGCCCTTCGCGCGCCGGATCGTGAATGCATCGAGCAGACCCTGCGTGGGGTGCGCGTGCATTCCGTCGCCTGCGTTCACCACGCCGCAGCGCAGCTTCGACGCCACGTAGTGCGGCGCGCCGCTCGCGGAGTGACGAATCACCACGACGTCGGGGTGCATCGCCTCCAGCGTCTTGCAGGTGTCGTAGAGGGTCTCGCCCTTGGACACGCTCGACGTCGACACCGTCATGTTCACCGCGTCGGCGGAGAGCCGCTTGGCCGCGATCTCGAAGCTCGTGCGCGTGCGCGTCGAGGCTTCGTAGAAGAGGTTGACGATCGTCTTGCCGCGCAGGGTGGGCACCTTGCGCACGGGTCGCCGCGAGACCTCGAAGAACGCCTCGGACGTGTCGAGGATCTGCGTGACCTCGTCGCGCGAGAGCGCGCGCAGATCGAGCAAGTGCGCCAATCCCGACATCACGCGCGCTCCTTCTTGGGCTCGACGTACGCCCGATCGGTCGCGCGATCGGAGGCCACGGCCCCGAGCTCCACGCGCACCTTCGCGCCGACTGGCACCTCGACCCGTCGCCCGACGAAGTCCGCCGCGATCGGCAGCTCGCGTCCGCCGCGATCGACGAGCGCCGCGAGCCAGATGCGTCGCGGCCTTCCGTAATCGAGCAAGCAGTCGATCGCGGCCCGCACGGTACGCCCCGTCTGCAGCACGTCGTCGACCAGCACCACGTCGCGCCCCGTCGGATCGAAGGGCACCTGGCTCGGACCGATCTTCGGATCGGGCAGCGCCATCGCGGCGTCGTCGCGGTAGAAGGCGATGTCGACGAGCCCGATGGGGATCGTGGCGCCCTCCTGCTGCGCGATCGCCTCCGCGAGTCGAACGGAGAGCACCTCGCCCCCGCGGCGGATGCCGACGATGGCGAGCGAGCCCACGCCACGCGACGCTTCGACGATCTCGCTGGCCATGCGCCTCACGGCGCGTGCGATGGCGTCGGCGTCGAGGAGGACCTCGGTCACGGGCGCGGGTGTACGCGCGACGCAGCGAGCTCGCCTCTCGCACGCCCGTCTCGGCCTCGGCCGCCAGAGTCTCGCGAGCACGATCACGAACGCAGGCTCGAGTGTCTGTCGAGCTCGGGTCTCGCGATCTCGACGAGCTCAGGTGGGCTCGGGCAGCTCTCCGAGGTCGGGGATCGCGCTCGGCGACGGCGCGGGCTCGCTCGGCGCGTCACCCTCGCCTTCGCCCGGCGCGCCGTGCGGCATCGCTTCACCCGCCTGCAGCCGCTCGTTCATCTCGTACTTCGACGGGCAACGCGGCACGACCTCGTCCGCGAGGAAGGTGTCGTCCGCCTGCAGACGTCCGCGCACGGTCACCGAGATCCCGAAGCCGTCCCGGAAGGTGTCGGGCACCACGCACTGCGGGAACTGCACCGGCATCGAGTGCTCGCCCGACTCGATCACGAAGCGCCACTCGCATGGCTCCTCGCGGAACTGGATGGAGCCCTGCCGCAGCGTGCCCTCGACGCGGAACATGCGATCGCGGTGCGCGTCCGGATCGCTCGTCACCTGCGCGAGCGTCTTGGAGTAGACGAAGGCGTCTCCCGCGTCGCTGTTGAGCAGCAGGAACACCACGCCGCCGCCGAGGAGCCCGAGCACGAGCCCAATCTTCGCCCACGCGGGCACCCCGGACGAAGCCTCTCGCTCACTCGCGCTGGTCACCGGGCGATCCTAGCGCCGACGGTCCGGACGTCCAAGGCCCGCGATTGCCCGCTGAGCGTCTCCCGCCCTTTTCGAACGAACGCGGACATCTCCGAGCGTCGCCATCTGGGGATGAGCTTCCGAGCCCCGGACGCGAAGAGGCCGGACGGACGCGGACAGACGCGAAGAGGCCGGACGGACGCGAAGAGGCCGGACGGACGCGAAGAGGCCGGACGGACGCGAAGAGGCCGGACGGACGCGAAGAGGCCGGACGGACGCGAAAGAGGCGCCCCCGACCAGGAGCGCCTCTTTCGGGCACGACAGTGCTCGCGCCGTCGGGCTCAGCCGAGGGGCCCGATGAAGCCGGCCGCGATCAGGAGCGCGTAGATCACGAGCGACTCGATGAGCGCGAGGCTGAGGATGAGCGGCGTCTGGATCTTGTCCGCCGCGTTCGGGTTGCGCGCGATGCCCTCGAGCGCCGCGGTCGCCGCGCGGCCCTGGCCGAGCGAGCCGCCGAACGCCGCGATGCCGATCGCGAAAGCTGCCGCCATCGCCTTGTACATGGCGACGTCGTTGGCGTTCGTCTCCGCGTCCTGCGCGAAGGCCATCGAGGTGACGAGGAAGGTGGAAAGGAATCCGATCGAGCGAAGAACCAGCTTGTTCATGGGAAGAGCCTCCAGGGATCTCTCGGGTGAGCGACGGCCTGGCGTTGAGGAGTCCGTCGAAACCAGAAATCGTGTTGCCAAGAATCTTGTTTGAGTTGCCGTTGCCGGCCGAAACGAATCGCAGGCTCAGTGAGCGTGCGCGTGACCACCGCCGTGACCATGGCCATGGCCGTGGTCGTGATGCTCGTGCTCCGCGATGGCCGAACCGATGTAGACCATCGACAGGAGACAGAAGACCAAGGTCTGCACCGTCACGACGATGCAGCCGAGCAGGTAGACCGCGATCGGGAACGGCACGAAGAAGGCCGCCGCCGAGAGGCCGAGGAAGGCGCCCACGACCGCGTGGTCGGCGAACATGTTCGCGGTGAGACGGACCGCGAGCGTGACCGGGCGGACGAAGTGGCTGATGACCTCGATGACGAAGATGAGGGGCGCGAGCGCGATCACGGGCCCCATGAAGTGCTTGAAGTACGCGACGAAACCCTGCTTGCGGATGCCGTAGAAGTGCGTCGCGAGGAAGATCACGATCGCCATCGCGGCGGTCGTGTTGAGGTTGTCGGTCGGCGGGAGGAAACCCGGGATCAACCCGAGGACGTTCGAGAAGAAGATCACGAACGCGCAGGTGCCAATCAAAGGCAGGAACGCCTTGGCCGCATCCTTGCCCATCACCTGGGTCATGATCCCGAGGACGCCGCCCGTGAAGAGCTCCGCGAAGGTCGGCGCGTTCAGGCGATCGTCGGGGATGATGCCCTTCTTCGTGTCACCGAAGCGGTTCTTCGTGCGGATGCCGACGTACGCGAGGAGGATCAGAACGAAGAGCAGGCCCCAGACCTGGAGCACGTCGAAGCGGCCTCCGAAGAACCACTTCTCTTCCGGCGCGTGGCCGAAGAACTCTGCGATTCCGCCGCCGAGCGTCTGGATGGCGCTCCGCATGCCCTCCTGCATCCCCTCGGGGAGCAGGCTGAACCAAGACCAGTGCTCGGGAAGCGCTTCGGCGTGTGCCGTGGGGTCGGCCATGGAAGTCAGGTCTCCTCCGCCGGGTCGGCGGGCGTGGCAGCCGAATCGGCCGCGTTCGGGGTCAACATCGGGCCCAGCACGATCCCGAGGACCAGCGCGCTGATGCCGACCGTGAATCCGAGGAAATGAAGGTGAAAACGCGTGATGGCGAGCCAGCAGACGAGGGCGAGGGCCATCGTCTTGAAGCCCATCAGCGCCAGGAGCGGGTTCTTGCCCTTGCCGATCGACGCGCGCCCGAGGAAGCGGGTCGCTGCCCAGTTGGCCGTCGCGACCGTCGCGCCGACCGCCGCCGCGATCGCGCCCTCGCCACCCCAGATCGCGAACGCGAGGCCCACGAGGAGCACGCCGCCAGCGGCGGTCGCGAGCAAGATCCGGTCGGTGAGCGCAGCGTTCATGGCGGAACGTTCAGCGAGGAACGTCGGAGTCGGAGTCGTCGTTCGGAAGGTCCTTGCCGGTCGCGTCCGAGCTCGACTCTGAGGGAGAGGTGGGGTCGGAGGGGCCGCGAGAGGAGACGCGCGTCAGCTTCCACAAGGAATAGAAGCCGGCGAAGATCCCGAAGAAGAGCCCGACGCGCTGGAGCACCGGTGCGGTGCCGAAGCGGCGGTCGAGCCACTCGCCCCCCTTCACTCCGATGAGGAAGAAGGCGGCGAGCTCGAGTCCCAGGCCCCCCACCCGACCGAAGGCTTTCGCGGACTTCGGATCGAGGAAGGGCATGCGCGTTCCCGCAAGGTTTCAAAGGCTCATCGCGCGTTCCGGCGCGAATCGCGCGGGCGTTTAGCCGCCGCCCCACCCCCTGTCAAGGCATCCGGGACCCGCCCGCCCGCGGTGCGTCACGACGGCTTCGCGACTCCTTCCCGTGCTCGACGCGGCGCGAGCGTTCTCGCGCGGGCGCCCCGCCACTTCACCTCGCGTCGGAGAGCTGAACGCCACCCGCCGGCAGATACCCCGAGATCGCGTAGTCCCGCACCATCCGATCGGCGACGAAGCGCCAGGCCAACGTCGCCATCGCGCGCTTGACCCGGTGGAGCCACGGGGTCGGCGTCCCCGACGCATCGCGCGCGTAGTAAAGAGGCGCGACCTCCTCGCGGAGCACCCGCACGAGATCTTCCTGATCCCGCTGGTCCTGGATCGCGGCGTCGCGATGCACCTCGCCCGCCCCGATCGCGAAGCCGTTCGCGCCGTCGAAGCCCTCCTCCCACCAGCCGTCGAGGATCGAGCAGTTGAGCGCTCCGTTGAGGACCGCCTTCTGCCCGCTCGTCCCCGACGCCTCGAGCGGCCGGCGCGGGTTGTTCAACCACACGTCCACCCCCCGGGTCAGCGCGCGGCCGAGGCTGAGATCGTAGCCCTCGAGCAAGACCACCTTGCCGAGGAAGCGCGGATCGCGGCTCGCGCGGAAGACCGTCTGCAACAGCCGCTTGCCCCCCTCGTCCTTCGGATGCGCCTTGCCTGCGAACACGAAGCGCATCGGGTGCTTCGGGTCGTTCACGAGCGCGTCGAGCACGTCGAGGTCCTCGAGCACCAAGCTCGCGCGCTTGTAGGTCGCGAAGCGGCGCGCGAAGCCGATCAGCAGCGCGTCCTCGTCGAGCGCCTCCTCCAGCGCGCGCTGCACGGCGACGTCCTCGCCCCGCCGGCGCGCCTGCGCGATCGCGAGCGCGCGCACGTGGTGGACGAGATCGCGCTTGAGCCCCCGTCGCACCTCCCAGAGCGCGGCGTCGCTCACCTCGAGCATCGGCGCCCACGTGCTCGGCTCGGACTGCGCCTGCCGCCACCCCGGCTCCAGGGTCGCGTCGAGCAAGTGCTCCATGCGCGGCGCGCAGAAGGTCGGGAGGTGCACGCCGTTGGTCACGTGGCCGATCGGCACCTGATGCACCGGGCGCTCGGGCCACAGGCGCTTCCACATCTCCCGGCTCACGCGCCCGTGCAGGTACGAGACGCCGTTCACGCGGTGCGCGAGCTTGAGCGCGAGGACGGTCATGCAGAACGTCTCGTCGTCGCTGTCCGGGTGCACGCGGCCGAACGCCATCAGACCGCGCGCGTCGAGCCCGAGCCGAGTCGCGATCGGGAGCAGGTGCTCCACGAGCAGATCTTCGTGGAAGCGATCGTGCCCCGCCGGGACGGGGGTGTGGGTCGTGAAGAGCGTCCGGCTCGCGACCTCCTGCACCGCATCGTCCAGGCGCAGTCCCTCTCGCTCCACGTGCGTGGCGACCGCTTCGAGCGCCGCGAACGCGCTGTGGCCCTCGTTGAGGTGCAGCACGCCCGGTCGAATCCCAAGCGCACCGAGCGCACGGAGCCCGCCCACCCCGAGCAGGAGCTCCTGCCGGATGCGCATCTGCTCGTCGCCACCGTAGAGTCGGTGCGTCAGCCCACGATCGGCCTCCGCGTTCTGCTCCACGTGCGAGTCGAGCAAGAGGAGCCGCACGCGCCCCACCGCCTGCTCCCACACCGCGGCGTGGATCGCGCCCGTCTGGGTCTCGACCGTCACGAGCAGGGGCTCGCCCGCGCGATCCACCACGCGACGCAGCCCCTTCGCGCTCGGATCGATCGTCGGGTAGCTCTGCTCCTGCCAGCCCTCGCGATCGAGGGTCTGCCGGAAGTACCCCTCCCGGTAGAGGAGGCCGATCCCAATCAGCGGCAGGCCGCGGTCGGAGGCGCTCTTGAGGTGATCGCCCGCGAGCACCCCGAGGCCGCCCGAGTAGATCGGCAACGACTCGTGCAGACCGAACTCCGCGCTGAAGTACGCGATCGGCGCATGATGGAGCCGACCCGCGTGCATGCGGCCCCAGGTTCCGTCGCCGGCGACGTAGGCGCGGAGCTTCGCGACGGCCTCGTCGAGGGCGGGCGCGAGCCCGTGGGCATCGACCCGGGCGACCAACCGCGCGTCGTCGAGCCCTGCGATCACGGCGTGCGGATCGTGGCCGCTCGCCTCGAAACGCTCCGGATCGAGCGCGTGGAAGATCGCCGCGCCGTCGATCCCCCAGCTCCACCAGAGGTTTCCGGCGAGCTCCAGCAGTTGCGCACGAAGACGTGCGGCGTCGGCGTGAAGCGGTCGGTTCATGGCTGTTCTCCTTCGTGGTGGGCGCGAAACGCTCGTCGCACCCGTCGCACACTCTCGAGCGTCTCCGCCCATGAGTGACTCACGCAAGAGTTACTACGACCGGAGTCCGGCGTCCACCCCACGCTCCGTGCGCCTTTTCTTGGGTCCGCTTGCTCTCGATGGGCGTTCGCGGCTAGACCAGCGCCCGCGTCGCGGGATGCCCCCGCCGCTGGGATCCGCCTTGCTCGATTGGCTCGCCACTCTGGTGACTCGTCACCGCGTCCTCGTCCTGGGGACGCTCGTGATCCTGGCCGGCACCGCCGGGACTCAGATCCCGAAGATCCAGGTCGACCCCTCGGTCGAGAACCTCATCTCGTCCTACGAGGGCGAGGCGATGGGCGAGCGGGTCGCCGAGCGATTCCGCGAGGATTTCGGCGGCACCGACCGCGTGATGATGGTGCTCGTCGAGGCAGAGGACGTGCTCACGCGCGCTCCGCTGCAGTACCTCCACGACGTCACCCGGCACGTCACCGAAGAAGACTGGGTCGAGCGCGTCGTCAGCCTCACCGAGACGCCGATGCCGCGTCGGGTCGCGCCGGTCGAAGAGACGGGCAGCTTCGACGATCTCGAAGAGGAGCTCGGTGGCGATCCCGGAGGCGACGCTCCCGACGAGGGGGGCGGCGGCTTCGACGCGCTCGAGGACGAGCTCGATCAGCCGGACGAGGATGGCTTCGAGCCGGGCGTGGTGGACGCGCTCGTGAGCCTCGTCGAAGCGGATCCGGTGCGATTCCCGGGTGGGTTCCGCGAGCTCGGCCTCACGCTCCAGCGCGAGCTCGTGACGGCGCCCGTGGTCGACGGAGACACCGTGACCGACGAGGACGTCACGGAGCTCCGTGCGGCGCTCGATCAGTCGGAGCTCGTGAACGGGCGGCTCGTCAGCGCCGACCGAACGCTCGCGGTCTCTGCGCTCTTCTTGAAGGAGATCCCGCCCAAGGAGATGCGCAAACGCGTCTCCGATCTGCGCGAGTGGCTCGCCGCGAACCCGCCGCCCGAGGGCATCGCGGTTCATCTCGGCGGTCTGCCCTACCTGCGCTCCGCGATCGTCGAGAACATCCGCTCCGATCAGCTCATGCTGGTCCCGCTGACGTTGCTGGTCAGCATGATCTTCCTCGGCCTGACCCTGCGCTGGAGCTGGGGCGTGGTCCTGCCGATCGGCGCGGTCGCGCTCACGGCGGTCATGGTGGTCGGCACGATGGGGCTCGTCGGCGAGCCCATGAACGTGCTCAACAACATCATCCCGACGTTGTTGATCATCATCGGGATCAGCGACTCGATCCACCTCGTCGCGCGTTACCGCGAAGAGCTCCAGCGGGGTGACGGGGACAAGCTCCCCGCGGTGCGGCGCATGGTCCGCACGATGGCGGCGGCGTGCTTCCTGACGTCGCTCACGACCGCGGTCGGCCTCGCTTCCCTCGCGATCTCCAAGACCGTGATGCTCCGCCACTTCGGGGTGACGAGCGCGTGCGGCGTGATGGTCGCGTACGTCGTCACCATCACGTTCGTGCCGGTGGTCGTGAGCTGGGTGAAGGCTCCCAAGCCGCGCACGAAGGAGACCGGCACGTGGCTGGACGTCGCGCTGATGCGGCTCACCGCGTGGGTGCTCAAGCGTCCGTTCACGATCCTCGCCGTCACCGCCGTCGTCCTCGGCGGCTCGATCTACGGCGCCACCCAGATCGAGGTCGACCACGCGCTCCTCGATCAGTTCGACGAAGAGGATCCCGTCCACGTCACGACGCTGCTCCTCGAAGAGAAGCTCGACGGCGTGCGCCCGCTCGAGGTCAGCCTCACGAGCGACGACGAGGGGCGCTTCCTCGATCCCGACGTGCTCGCGAAGATCGACGCCATCGGCGCGTGGGCGGTGGAGCGAGACGAGATCCTCTCCTCCACCAGCCAGACCGCGATCCTGCGTCAGTCGCTCTTCCTGCTCTCGAACGACCGCGCCTCGCTGACCGCGCCCTTCGTGAACGTCGAGCAGGTGCGCGCGCTTCATCGATTGATGAGCGCCCGTGACGCCGACAAGAGCCCATTGAAAGCGTGGGTGACGCCCGATGCGCGACACATGCGTTTCCAGATCAAGGTGCGTGACATCGGCGCTCAGGCGACGATGCGCTTCATCGAGGAGCTCGATGGGCGTCTGCGCGAGAGCCTCGAAGGCTCGGGCATCCGCGTGGCCTACACCGGAGAGGCCTACGACGGCTCGGTGGGCATGGACGCGGTGGTGAAGGATCTGCTCGGCAGCCTACTGACCGCCGTGCTGATCATCTTCGTGCTGCTGTCGCTGCTCTTCCGCAGCCTGCGGCTCGGCCTCTTGAGCATCCCGCCGAACCTGTTGCCGCTCGTCGGAACGATGGCCTACATGGTCGTGCGCGACATCCCGCTCAACGCGGCCACCGGCATCGTGTTCTCGATCGCGCTCGGCCTCGGCGTCGACGGCAGCATCCACGTCCTCGCGCGCTTCCGAGAAGAGACCCGCGAGAAGGGTTTCATGGCGCACCCGGCGTTGATTCGCGCCGCACGCGGAACCGGGCGCGCGATCGTGGTCAGCAGCGTGACGCTCGCGGCCGGCTTCGCCGTCCTGCTGCTCAGCAACTTCATCCCCGTGCGGCTCTTCGGCGAGCTCATCGCGGTGACGGTGTTCACGACGCTCTTCGGGACCCTGATCGTGCAGCCTGCGCTGCTGCAGGTCGCGGGCATGAGCCGCCGGGCGGTGCGTGCGAACGAAGCGCGGACGAAGCCGACTCCGGCGGAGTGAGGCGGGCCGGGAGGTTCGCGCGCTTCACGTTGCGCCTCGCTTCGGTACCCGCTGGATCGTCCGCCATCGTCGCCGCTCACCGGCGACCGCGTCGACATCGACATCGCCGGGCGTCGGTCACCCCGAATGACCGCGCCGACCGTCGCCGACCACGTTCACGACCACGTTCACGTCAACACGTCAATCACGCGTGTGTTCGTTCGGGTGCGGGTCCGCCGTTCGTGGCACGTTTCGCGAATCGGCCGGCCGCTTTTCGCGACCGCTCACCGCTCACTCCGCCGAGTCGTCGCTCTTCGGCGCGTCGCTCTTTGCGGAATCTTCCTTCGGCTCGCGCCGAATCAATCCCGCGAGCCGCGCCTCGAGCTCCTCGATGCGGCCCTGGAGCCGCTT
The DNA here is from genome assembly GCA_025453555.1 of Myxococcota bacterium. Taxonomy (GTDB): domain Bacteria; phylum Myxococcota_A; class Polyangia; order Polyangiales; family Houyiibacteriaceae; genus JACKEH01. Next base: position 25,095 of record JALOQC010000088.1, read on the forward strand.
CACTTCGCCTTGGAGTTGCTGCACGTGGCCCATCGCGGCGCCGATGACGGCCTTGACGCGATCGTCGGCCGTCGCACGCAGCTCTTCGAGCGCTTCCTTCGGCGTGCTCGACTTCTTTTTCGGCTCGCCCTCGTCGTCCGCCTTGGCTTCGTCGGCAGGCTCGTCGCGGTGGAGCAGCTTCGACAGCGGGCCCGGGAGCGAGCCGACGAGCCGATCGCGGCCTTCTTCGATGAGAGACTTCAGGGTCGAGCGACGCACGTCGCCTTCGCCCTTCTTCTCTTCTTCGTAGATGATCTGCGCGAGCGTGACGTTGGTCAGATCCTCTTTCGTCTTGTTGTCGACGATGCGGACGTCCTCGCCGTCACGGACGTACTCCGCGATCTGCTGCAGCGTCACGTAGCGGCTGTCGCGGGTGTCGTAGAGCTTACGGTTCGCGTACCGCTTGATGATGCGCGGCTCTCGTGCGCTTCCGTCGGCTCTCGGTTCCACCCTGGGCTCCCTCGTTGCGTGGCCTCCTGGCATAGCTCGGAGCGACGCGCTGCGTCAAGAGCGCGCCTCGCGCGCCGCGTCATGAAACGGTTGGGAGAGAGCCGCACGTGTCGCGGCGGCGTGGAGCCTGTCGGACCGCCAGCGACCGTCGCCACGGACGCCGTCGCCACCTCTCACGACGCGGTGCGTCGACGGCGCCTCTCACTCGTGGTCGGTGCGCTGCAGCCCACCGCTCCAACACTCGTAGCGTCGAACGCCGACCTCTCGGTCGATGGATGCCGCCACGAGGAGGACCTCGCCCGTCCACACCGCGCGACTGCCCCGCGGGGCGACGTCGTCCGGCAGCAAGGCCGCGAAGCCGCCCCGCGGTCCGGTGAGCGCTTCGCTCGTGCCGTCCGGGAGCATCAGGCGAGGTTCGTTCCCTTCGCACGAGACGCTCGCGGTGCCTTCGAAGACGCGACGCTCCCGGCCGGCGGCCCCGAGCCACAGCGCACGCCGAGCTCCGGCGCAGTCGCCCACGGCCGCCACCCCCTCCCCGACCGCCACCATGCCCCGCGGCTCGCATCCTTCGAGCGCGCGCTCCGCGTGTGCGTACTGAGGGTCGAACTGCACCGCGTAGAACGTGGTCGCGAGCCCCTCGGACTCGTCGCAGACCGCGTAGTGCCAGACGTCGGTGGCGTGCACGAAGCCGAGCACGGTGGAGGCGCAGGGCCGCGGCAACATCAGGCCGACCCCCCGTCGCTCGCTCGGCCCGGGCGCGAGCCGCGTGATGCCCACCGGCACGCACGTCGCCGCCGCTCCCGTCGCGCTGGCCTCCCCGGTGTCGACACAGGGCGCGGGCGCCAAACGCGCCATCACCTCCACGTGTCCCGCCGCCGACACCGCCGCCGCCACGTGACCGCGCGTGCTCGCGAGCTCCCGCCGGGTCGCGCCGAGCTCGGTCGGTGGCGCGAAAGCCCCGTCGGCGGCGCCGTGCGTCGCGAGCGCACGAAAGCTCGTGCCGTGGCGCTCGACCCACGCGACCGCGAGCTGCCCTCCGCCGCTCGCCGCCGAGAGCTCGAGGGCGTCGGGTGGGAAGACCGCGTCGTCGTCCGGGATCGGCCGGTAAACCGCGCGCGGAGCTCCGACCGCGGCGCCCTGCCGATCGAGCGTGAGCAACTGGATCGCGCCTCCCACGGGCGCGGGCTCCGCGTAGATCAGGACGGGCCCCCGCGGACCGACGACCAGATCGAAGGCCGCGCCGGTGGTCACGGCGCGCGGGGCGGCGACCTCGCGCCGCGCGGGCGGCGGCGGAGGCGGAGGCTCGGGCGCAGGAGGCGGCGGATCGTCGCATCCGACCGCGAGCACGCACGCCATCAGGCTCCCCAAGAACGCGTTGCGTCGTCCCACGACGGAGAGCCTACACGCGTTCGTGCGAGCCGACGCGTCGGGGATCCCACGACCGCCATGGGGTGACGAAGCGTGACGAGCGCGACCGGGGTGGGCGTCGCTGGGCGATGGCGCAGGCGTGCGCATCCATCGACCCGCGGACCTGCGCATCGACGAGGGGACTCACCCTCCCCGGGCGCGCCGGTAGGCTTTCACCGCCCACCACGTCAGCACGCCGAGCGGGACGCCCATCGCGACGCCGACGATCGCGGAGCCGAGCCAGAGCTCCTTGCCGAGCCCGAGCAGCGCACGCCCGAGGGCGGACCAGAACTCCGAGGTCCAGATCGCGCTCCACAGGCTCTGCTCACCGACCTCCGACTCCGCCGCCGCGAGCTGCTGGGCGAGCGCGGACTCGTCGCCACCGTCGGTCCCGAGCACCCACGCACCGACGCGCCAACAAAGCCAATAGAGAGGCACGGCCGTGAGCGGGTTCGTGATGAAGAGAATCGGGATTCCAGAGAGCTTGTTGGCACGCAGAAGCGTCGCGACCATCACGTAGATCACGATTTGAAAACCGAGGGTCGGCGTCCACGCGACGACGGTGCCGAGGAAGACGCCCCACGCGATGCGCCACGGGGTGTCGGAGACCCCGAGGATCCCGTGGATGACGGCGCTGCGCGCGCGTTGGATCAAGCCGACCCGGCTCACGGCGCTCCGTAGCCCCCGCCGCCCGGTGTCTCCACGCGCACCGCGTCGCCGGCGTCGAGGTGCGCGACGCGCTCGAAGGACTCCTCCCGCCCGTCCGCGCGCACGACCACGTCGCGACCGACGCCACCGGGCCCTCCACCCGCCAAGCCGTACGGTGCGCGCCGACGACGCTCCGCGAGGAGCGCGACCTCGAGCGGACGCGTGGCGACGAGCTCGCGGACGAGGCCCTCGCCGCCCCTGAAACGACCCGCGCCGCCGCTCCCGCGCCGGAGCTCGAAGCGGCGTACGCGCACGGGCGCGCGCATCTCGAGCACTTCGGGATCGGTGATGCGCGAGTTCGTCATGTGGGTGTGCACCCCGCTCGTGCCCGCGAAGTCGGGCCCTGCGCCCGCACCGCCGCCGAGGGTCTCGTAGTAGCCGAAGCCCTCGTGCCCGAGGGTCAGGTTGTTCATCGTCCCTTGGCTCGCCGCCGGCACCGCGAGCCCGAGCCGCGCGAACGCGCCGAGCAGCACGTCCACCACGCGCTGGCTCGTCTCCACGTTGCCGCCCGCGACCGCGCGACCGGGCGGAGGATCGAGCAAGCTCCCCTCCGGGATCTCGATCGACACCGTGCGAAGGCATCCCTCGTTCAAAGGCAGGTCTCGGCCGAGCAGGCAGCGCAGGACGTAGAGCACGCACGCCGCCGTGACCGCGCGGGGCGCGTTGAGGTTGCCGGGGTGGGCGCCCGCGGTGCCCGCGAAGTCGATGTGGAGCCGGCCGTCGCTGCGCGTGAGTCGAACCCGGATCGGGGTGCCGTCGTCCAGGCCGTCCTCGAAGCTCGCCTCGCTCGACGGGAGGCGCGCGACCGCCTCCGCCACCGCGCGCGCGGCCGCGTCTTGGAGGTACTGCATGTACGCGCTCACCTGCGGGCGCCCGTGCCGCGCGGCAAGCTCTTCGAGCGCGAGCGCCCCGGTCCGACACGCCGCGATCTGGGCTTCGAGATCCGCCACGTTGTCGTCGACGCGCCGCGCGGGCCAAGGCCCGGCTCCGAACGCCTCGCGTACGGCCTCCTGCTCGAAGCGGTCGCCGTGCACCACGCGCAGCGCGCGCAACACCACGCCCTCGTCGGCGAGCGAGGTCGAGGTCGGCGGCATCGAACCGGGCGTGATGCCACCCACGTCCGCGTGGTGGCCGCGCGCGGCGACGAACGCCCAGAGCGTGCCGTCCGCGTCGTGCACGGGCGCGACCACCGTGATGTCCGGCAGGTGCGATCCACCCTCGCTCGGGTCGTTGGTCGCGAAGACGTCTCCCGGCGCGAGGTTCGGCCACGCACGCGCCACCGCGCGGACCGAAGCCCCCATCGCGCCGAGATGGACGGGGATGTGGGGCGCGTTCGCCACGAGCGCGCCCGTGACGTCGAAGACGGCGCAGCTGAAGTCGAGGCGGTCGCGGACGTTCGTGCTCAGCGCGGTCCGCTGGAGCACCACGCCCATGCGCTCCGCGATCGCGGTGAAGGCGTACGCGAAGACCTCCAGCCGCACGGGATCGGCATCAAGATCGTGGTCGCCGGCAGAACCCGAAGCGTGAGTCTGACTAGAAGCTGATGGCCAGTCATCGCAAGCCGCCCTACTGGACGGCGTGGGGCCCGTCGGGGCTTCATGCCCCGTGGGGCGGGGTCTGGCGACAGACCCTCGGAGAAGCTGGGAAGTTTCGAGGTCGTCGAGGACGATCAGGTCGTCGCGCCGACGCACGAGCACGAACCCGGAGTCGACGGCGAGCGTCCCGGTGGCCTCGAGCACGAGCAGCGGTCCCTCGAGCGGCGTTTCGAAGGGGAGATCCTCGCGCCACCAGAGGTCCACCTCGGTCCCTTCGAGCGTCGCGCGGCCACGCGGCCGTCCGCTCGGGGCGGGCGAGGTCGGCAACACGACCTCGGGCGCTCGGCTCTCGAGTTGCACGCGCGCCCGCACGAGCTCGATCGCGTGCTCGCGCCGCACGTACCCGAAGCGACGCGCGTGAGCCTCCTCGAAGCGCATGCGGAGCACGTCGACGTCCGCCTCGAAACGCACGTCCAGACCCGCTTCGCTGCCCACGTAACGAAGCGCCATCCAGCGCTCGGCCTGGGCGTCGGTTTCGAGCTCACCGCGCACCTCGGTCTCGAGCGCCGCGAACGCATGCTCGGCTCGCACCGCGTGCTCCGCGTCGAGCGGTCCGAGGCACGGCGCCTCCGCGAAGCGACCGCGCGGCGCGAGCCCGATCCCGAACGCGCTCAGCACCCCGGCCAGCGGGTGCGCGAGCAGGCGCCGTACACCGAGACGCCGCGCGACCGCGCAGCCCCATTGTCCGGCGGCGCCACCGAAGAGCACGAGCGCGTGGGTGCGCGGATCGTGACCGCGCGCGGTGGAGACCGTCGCGATCGCGCCCGCCATGTGCTCGACCGCGATCGCGAAGAGCCCACGCGCGCAGGCCTCCGGAGCGAGCCCGGCCCGCGCAGCCAGCGCGGCGATCCCCTCCCGTGCGCGCGCTTCGTCGAGCGGGATCGGGAAACGATCGCCGCGCACACGACCGAGGACCACGGCGACGTCGGTCAACGTCGGCTCGCGCGCTTCGGCGCGACCGTACGCGAGCGGCCCGGGCACCGCGCCTGCGCTCTCCGGACCGACCGCGAGACGCTGCCCGTCGAAGCGACACAACGAGCCCCCGCCCGCCGCCACGGTGTGCACTGCGACCATCGGCGCCCGCACGCGCACCCCGGCGAGCATCGCCTCGCGTCGTCGCTCGAAGCCGCGCTCGGAGACCCGGCAGACATCCGTCGAGGTGCCGCCCATGTCGAAGCCGAGCGCTTCGGGCTCCCCCGCCTGCTCCGCGACCCGTCGACACGCGACGGCTCCGCCCGCCGGTCCCGAGAGCACCGCATCGCGTCCACGGAGCGCGTCGTGGGGAACGAGCTGGCCCGCGCTGGTGAGCAGCTCGAGCGAGCTCGGAGTCGCTTCTCGCGCGAGGGCCTGCATGTGTCGTCGGAGGCCGGGCGTGAGGTACGCATCGACCAACGCGGTCTGCGCACGCGCGAGCAGCCCCGCTTCCGCGGAGACCTCGTGGCTACACACCACGAAGAACCCTGCTTCCGCCGCGAGGGTCCCGATGCGACGCTCGTGCTCGGGAAAGCGGTGGGCGTGAAGGAGCGCGACGACCACCGCCTCTGCGCCTCGAGCGCGCAACCGCGCGAGGGCGTCTCGCACTTCCGAAGGATCGACGGCCGCTAGCTCCCGACCCGCAGCGTCGACCCGCGCCGACACCACCTCCACGAGGTCCGTCAGGGGGGCAGGACGCCCCGCTCGGAGGTCGAACAGGTCGCTCCGCGCCTGGTCGCCGATCCGCAGAAGATCGCCGAGCCCCGCCGGGAGCAGCATCCCGACGGTGCTGCCTTTGCGCTCCAGGAGGGCATTCGTGGCCAGAGTGGTGCCCATCCGAATCCGGCAGCTCGGGAGGGGGGCCGAGGGCCCGAGACCCGCCAAGCCCCGGATCGCGCGCGCTGGCGCGCCGTCGCCGGAAAGCACTTTGATGACGCGCACTTCGCCGGTCTTCGCGACGACCGCGACCCCGTCGGTGAAGGTGCCACCGCGGTCGATCCAAACGTCCAGGTCCGCCGCCACGGCCGGGATGGAAGCACGGCGTCCGAGGTCCGTCGAGGGCGCGCGCCGCAACTGCGCAGGCTTCGTACGCCAGCGAATTTTCGTCGACTCCGCGCGGACGATGGCAGGATGGCACCCAAGCTCGACCGCGGGAGACGAAGCCGTCACCGCGGGCGGGGTGCCGCCGACGGGGTTGCCGCGGTGGGGATCGGATCACGCAAGGTCGGCGCCGAGCACGGGTCGCCTTGCAGACACAGTCGCGACCGAAGGTCGTGTGCCCGAGGGGGAGAGGATGGCGCCCACCGAGAACGCCACCGAGGAGCTCAAGCTTTCTGCCCTGATTCCCGCGAGCCCCAACGCGATTTACGCGGCTTGGATGGACGAGCGACGGCATTCGGCGTTCACCGCCGCGCGCGCGACCGTGGATCAATGGGTGGGTGGCCGAGTCACTGCGGTCGACAGCTTCGTCGACGCCACGCACATCCTGCTCGACACCAGTCGGCGGATCGTCATGACGTGGCGCACGGCCGATTTCCCGATGGACTCGCCCGACTCGCAGGTCGAGGTGACGTTGGAGCCGGAGCCCGGCGGAACCCGCGTCACGATCCACCAGACGGGCATCCCGACCGGTCAGGCCGAGGGCTACAAGAAGCTCTGGCGCTCGCACTACCTCGACGGGATGAAGCGCTTCTTCACGAGCGCGGAGGCCGCGCTCAAGGCGATTCGAGAGGCGTCGCGCAAGGGCATTCTCCCCACGCCGGGCCTCCGACGCGGGCGACGTCCGATCGTGGGACCGCGCCCGAACATCACGTCGACGGGTGGTGTCGCAGCAGCCGCGCTCGCGGAGAGCCGCACGAAAGAAGAAGAGAAGGCGGGCGAGCGGGCGGAGCGAAAGGCGCGCCGCGAGGCGAAGCGCGCGGCGCGCGAGTCCGCACGTGCGTCGGGTGCGCTGCGTGAGACGAAGCTCTCGCTGAAGAAAGCCGAAGCACGCGCACAACGCGAGGCAGACGCTGGCGACGCGAAGGCCGAGAAGCCCGCGAAGGCCGAGAAGCCCGCGAAGGCCGAGAAGCCTGCGAAGGTCGAGAAGCCCGCGAAGGCCGAGAAGCCTGCGAAGGCCGAGAAGCCTGCGAAGGCCGAGAAGCCCGCGAAGGCCGAGAAGCCCGCGAAGGTCGAGAAGCCCGCGAAGGTCGAGAAGCCCGCGAAGGTCGAGAAGCCCGCGAAGGTCGAGAAGCCCGCGAAGGTCGAGAAGCCCGCGAAGAAGCCCGCGCCCAAGCCGACCAAGAAGGCCGCGCCCAAGCCGACCAAGAAGGCCGCACCCAAGCCGACCAAGAAGGCCGCGCCCAAGCCGACCAAGAAGGCCGCGCCCAAGCCCGCCAAGAAGGCCGCGCCCAAGCCCGCCAAGAAGGCCGCGCCCAAGCCCGCCAAGAAGGCCGCGCCCAAGCCCGCCAAGAAGGCGAAGAAGCGCTGATCTCGTGCGTCAGGGAGCGAAAGCGCGCGCGCGACGTTGCTCGCGTGCGAGGACGGGCTCCATCTCGCGCTGACCATCCGAACCCTCGACGAGCGTGATCTCGTCCGGCTCGGGGCCCGTCGCCAGCGCGCGCACGAAGCGTTCGATCGCCTCCGCGGCGCCGATCTTCTTCTCCGCGCGCCCGGGCAAGGCGACGAACGAGCTCCGGACGCGAGCGTCGTGGAGCGCGTCCAGGAGCGTGCGACAGCTCGCCTCGAACACGTCGCCGTCGAACCGCCCCGTCGAGCCGAGCCCGACGATCACGATCTTCTCGATCGAGAGACGGCCGTTCGTGGGCACGAGGGTCAGCTCGCGGTCAGCCCCGGTCACACGACCTGCCTGGAGCTGCCGAGACAGAAAGCCGCCGAGGCGCCAGTCGATGAGCCCACTCGCCCCTCGAAGCGGCCGCAGATCCGCGAAGATCCCGACCGCGAGCGCTTCGCCGCGCACCGCGTCGAGCTTGCGCAGATCGGGCGCCACGAAACGAAGATCCACGGGTATCCCTCGTGCTCAGCTCTTGCCGAGGTCACCCGCGATGCGATCGAGCACCCCGTTGACGAAGCCGGCGCTGCCTTCGCTGCCGAAGCGCTTCGCGAGCTCGATCGCCTCGTTCAGCGTCACGCGCCGCGGGACGTCGGTGAGCTCGAGAAGCTCGAAGGTCGCGAGGCGCAGGATGTTCCGATCGACGCGTGTCATGCGCTCGAGCCGCCAGTGATGGCTCACGCTGCGGATGGTCTCGTCGATGCGTGCGCGGTGCGTCGCGAAGCCGCGCACCAACATGTTCGCGAACTCCACCATGCCGGCGTCGCTCGCGTCCGCGCCGTCTCCGCCCTCGTTCTCGCCGAGGTGCGCCCAGTACGCGCGGATGGCGTCCTCCGCGCCGGAGCCGCCGACGTCCATCTGGTAGAGCATCTGCAAAGCCGCTTCGCGGCCTTTTCGTCGGGATCCCATGTCAGAGCCCCGCGGACTTCAAGCGCTCGAGGAGGTCCACCATCTCGAGCGCCGTGAGCGCGGCCTCCCAGCCCTTGTTGCCGGCCTTCGTGCCGGAGCGCTCGATCGCCTGCTCGATCGTGTCGGTCGTCAGCACGCCGAAGATCACCGGCACGCCGCTCTCGCTCTGCGCGCGCGCTGCGCCCGACGCGGCTTGGCCGGCGACGTAGTCGAAGTGCGGCGTCGACCCGCGGATCACCGCGCCGAGCGCGATCACCGCGGCGTGCTTCTTCCCCCGCGCGAGGCGCTCGACCACGAGCGGGAGCTCCCACGCGCCAGGCACCTTCACGACGTCGATCGCGTCCACCGACACACCGTGCCGCACGAGGCCGTCGATCGCGCCCTCGACCAAGCGGTCGACGACGAAGTGGTTGAAGCGCGCGGCAACCACCGCGAAGCGCGCCCCTTCGGGCGCGACGTATCGACCTTCGTAGACGCTCACGAGCTCTCTCCTCCGCGGACGTTCAACTGCTCGACCACCTCGAGACCATACCCTTCCAGGCTCGGGATGCGACG
>JALOQC010000466.1 GCA_025453555.1 Myxococcota bacterium
GCGGCGGGCAACCTCGACGAAGGCATCGCGGAGCTCGAGGTCGCGTACGAGACGCTTCCGCACCCGAACGTCCTCTACAACATCGGCCGCGCGTACGCGGAGGCCGGTCGGTACGAGGACTCGATCGAGTACTTCGAGCGGTACATCGAGTCGGATCCTCCGGATCGCGCGGAGGTGCAGAGCTTCCTCGACGCGCTCCTCGCGCGCATCGCCGCGAGCCAGCAGACGACGACCACGACCCCGACGCCCACCGAGACGACGCCGCAAGAGACCGAGATGGTCGAGGGGCTCGCCGCGACCGAAGAAGAGATCCTCGCGCTCGAAGAGTCGGCCACGCAGATCGCGGCCCTCGCGGAGGCCACGCAGAGCCAGTCGCTGCGCGATCGCGCCGAGCGCCTGCGTGCGCTCGCAGCGCAGCTCCGCGAAGCAGGCACCGCGAGCGCGAACGCGGGAGGCACGGGCGGAACCGGTGGCACCACCGGCGGAACCGGAGGCACGGGAGGCACGGGCGGAACCGGTGGCACGCAGGCGCCCGAGGTCCCGGAGCTCGACCTCGGCGAAGAGCGCTCCGGCGAGATCTACGAAGAGAGCGTCGTCTCCGCGTCGCGTTTCGCGCAGTCGCCCCTCGACGCGCCGAACGCGACCTACGTCATCACCCGACAGGACATCCGCCTCTCCGGTCTGACGTCCATCGGCGAGCTGCTCCGCCGTGTGCCCGGCATCGACATCATGACGATGACGCCGGGCGATCAGTCGATCAGCTTCCGCGGCTTCAACCAGCGTCTCTCGCCCCGCGTGCTCGTGCTCGTCGACGGCCGCTCGGTCTACATCGATCCGCTCGGCGCGACCTTCTGGTCGATCCTCCCCTTCAACGTCCAAGACATCGAGCGCATCGAGGTCATCCGCGGTCCGGCCTCCGCCCTGTACGGCGCCGACGCCTTCAGCGGCATCGTGAACATCATCACGCGCGCCCCCGGCGCGGACGAAGAGACCCAGGTCGTCACGGGCGGCGGCAACGGCGCGCGCGTGCACGGTCACGCCTCGACCTCGGGCCGCAGCGGCCGTTTCGCCTACCGCGTGGCCTCCGGCTACAACCGCCAGAACAGCTACTCGCGCGAGGTGACGCCCGACCGCGTCGACCAGGAGTACGCGTTCGACGAGGAGCGCAACCGCTCCGTCGACGCCTTCCACCTCAACGCGAGCAGCAGCGTCCGCATCAGCCAAGAGGTCGAGGCGTACGCGCAGGCGGGCTTCAACCAGAACTCCACCCGCTTCCAGGGCACCAGCCGTCTGCGCGAGGTCGTCTCCCAGGGCCCCTCGAGCCACGTGATGGCGGGTCTCACCTCGAGCTGGGGCTCGATCCGCGGCTTCTGGAACCGCATCAACGCGCTCACCGCGCTCCCGGCGTACGCGCGGGGCGGGGATCCGGCGTGGAGCCGCTTCGAGTGGAACACCTACGACATCGAGGGTGACTTCGCGCGCGAGTTCCACTTCCTCGTGGATCACAACCTCCACATCGGCGCGGGTTATCGCCGCAAACAAATCGATTGGTCGTACCTCACGGACGAACAGTTCGAGAACCACTACAACGTCTTCTTCCAAGACACTCTGACGATCCTCGACAAGGTGATCGTCGTGGCCAGCGCGCGCGTGGACTTCCACCCGCTCTTGAACAAGCCGATCTTCTCGCCCCGCGGCGCGGTCGTCGTGCGCCCGACCGAGGGCTCCGCCATCCGCGCGAGCGTCGGCACCGCGTTCCGCACGCAGACCTTCCTCGAAAGCTACCTCCAGCTCCCCCTCGCGACGCCGATCGCGGGCGCGCAGGTCGTCTCGCTCGGCTCCGAGCCGTCGGCCGATCTGCTGGGCACGCGCCGCCTCACCCCGGAGCGCATCCTCTCCGCCGAGCTCGGCTACCGAAACGCCGACAGCGACTCGAGCGACCTCGCGGGTTACGATCTCGGCACCGGACGCTTCACCCTCGGCACGATCGGCTTCCAGAACGATTCGACGGAGTACGACGTGATCGGCGGTGAGCTCGAGACCCGCATCTATCCGGTCCGCGGTCTCGACGTATACGCGAACTATGCGTACAACCAGACCTTCGTCACGAACAGCCAGTTCACGGACGAAGAAGAGCGCACGAGCCGACACAAGCTCAACCTCGGCGTGCAGTACCGCTCGCCCTTCGGCCTCGACATCTCGCTCGATCTGCACTGGGTGAGCGGACAGACCTGGCTCGAGCAGGACGTCGACGCGGTGCGCGGCGTGGGGCAACGCCTGGAAACGCGGGTGTTGGGAACCGTCTCGTACACGTTCTGACGCGAGCAGAGGCATCATGCGCAACCCGACCCTCACGACTCTCGCCCTCGCCACCGCGCTCGCCACCGGCTCGTTCGGCTGCGGCGCGCCCCCGGTCGACGACTTCCGCAGCGAAGGCGGCACCGCGCCCGACCCCACCGGCGTCATCGAAGGCACGGTGCTCTACCAGGGCCCGCGTCCGATGTGCGATCGCGACGAAGCAGGCGTCGCCACGCACATCCGCGGCCGCGTCATCATGACGCTCTTCCTCTTCGACAACCCGCCGCCCCCGTCGGGCGCCGCGACCTCGGCCGCGAACCTGCTCACCATTCCGGCGCCGCTGCTCTTCTCGTCGCTCGACGACTGCATGCCGGAAGAGGGCTCCACCGAGATCCTCACGCGCTCGGTGTCCTTCACGTGGCCGGAGCTCCCGCTCGGCCAGGACTATCAGATTCGTGGTTTCTACGACTACGACGAGGACTTCAATCCGTTTTTCAACGTGTCGAACCTCCCCACCGCGGGTGACATCGCGGGCGGCGCGCTCGTGAACCCGGCCGCGCCGCAGCTCGGCTTCCGCCGCATCGAGTTCGGCACCGCGGAGGACAACCCGAACGGCCAGGTCGTCCCCGGCGTCGCGGTCGGCCTCGGCGCCCCGGTCCGCACGGAGCGCCCGGTGTTCACGTTCTCGGGGTCGCCGCTCAGCTCGGAGGCCACGCTGCCGACCAACCCGAACCAGGTCATGGCCGAGGAGGAGCTCTACGCGCTCACGAGCTCGAGCCTCTCGCTCTACTCGCGGGATCAGGCCAATCCTCAGACGGCGGCTCTCCTCCAGGCCATGTCGGAGGGTGCGCTCTCGATCGACACCGCCGACCGGGTCGCCTACGCCTGGTACGTCGGGCCCGTCGATGGCAACGGCGACGGTGTGCAGGACCTCCACCCGATCCTCGGCCGCACCGCAGCCATTCCTTGGTTCTTCCCGATCACGCTGATGCAGCGCGCTCGCTCCGCCCTCGAGATCCAGGCGCGCATCCCGAGCTCGACCCTCATCCCGAGCGTGCGCCCGTTGCAGGTCTCCACGAAGACCGTCTGGTATCCGACCATTCAGATCACGATCCCACCCGTCGCGGTCATGCAGACCTTCCCCGACGCGCGCTGCCAGTTCCCGATCATCCCGCCCGGCAACCCGGCGGATCGCCTCGAGGGCGGCGGGGTCGTCAGCGTCGAATGCGCCGAGCTTCCCACCGGCTACTACGGCATCAACGTGCTCCAAGGCTTCGCGGGCGGTCGTGTCGTCGGTGGCGGCACAACCCCCTGCGATCCGGACGACCCCGACCGCACGGTCGAGGAGCAGTGCGGCGTGGGCGCGCAATGCGTCTCGAACGTCTGCACCGTCATTCCCGTCCTCTCCGAGACTTCGTTCGCCATCACGGGGGGACAGTTCTCCAGCCAGGCCTGGACCATCCCGAACCCGCTCGGCGACCCAGCCCAGATCGCTTCGCCCGTGCCGGAGCAGGGCAACTCCGCCCTCTACGTCGTGTTCGACGGAGACACGTCCAACCCGATGGGTCGCCTCAGCGAGCGTGAGGAGTGCATCACCGCTCCGACGAGCGGCACCGATCCCACTCCGAAGACCGTGAACTACACCGACTTCCGCAACTTCGAGAACCCCGACGAAGTCCGCGAGCTCTGCTGCGCGCCCGTGCGTCACCTCTGCGGGCTCCCGCTCTGCGACCTCGTGCCTGCGAACCCCGAGGCGCCGGAAGGTCCGCAGATTCGCTCCTCGCCGACCAGCGTCGACGGTGTGGTCCCGAACTGCATCCCCTTCGAGATGCCCGCCTTCTGCTGCACGGAGTGAGCGTCATCGCGAGTTCTTCGAGAAAGAAGCCCGGCCTCGGCCGGGCTTCTTTCGTCGCGGAGGGATTGCGCCTCGCAACTCGTCTCGTGAAGAAGCCTGGCGTCCGTCGGCGGCTGACCCCCGCCGACCCGAATCCACCGTCGGACCTTTTTCATCGCGGAGTGATCGCGTCTCGCAACTCGTCTCGTGAAGAAGCCTGGCCTCGGTCGGGCCGTCATCATCGCGGAATCTCGAATGCGGTCTTTGCAGCCCGCACGTTGCCCCGCGCGGCCGACCGCCCCAAAGGTCGAGCCCATGCGCGCTCCCTCGCTCCTCGTGCTCGCCGTCTTCGGCGCCTTCACATCCGTCGCCGTGGCTCAGACGCCTACGCCCGAGGTCCCCGCGCCGAGCGAGGGTCCGAGCGCGGAGCCCGCACCGAGCGACACCACCGCAGAGCCGATCTCACCGGCTTCGACGGAGTCGCCTCGTGTCGAGACCGTCCAAACCGTCCAGCCCGTCCCAGCCGTCCAGGACGTCCCGCCTCCGCCCGCGCCCGTCGTCGCGCCGACGATCGTCCGGGTCCGCGCGGGTGACGAAGAAGCGCGCGGCGTGGTGGTCGTCGACGCGCGGCACGTGCTCACCTCGGCGTCGGTGGTCCGCGACCGCGCGCGCCTCCGCCTCGTCGACGAGAGCGGCTCGCGCCCGCTCGAGGTCGTCTCGGTGGACGACGAACGTGGGCTCGCGCTGCTGCGTGCCGAGAGCGACGTCGGCGTGCCCGCCACCGTCGGCGCGGTGGGGGTCGGCGAGCGGGTGCACCAAGGCGACGCGACCGCGCTCGTGCTCCTCGTGCGCGAGGGGGCGCTACGCACGAGCGAGGTCTGTGCGGTCGGCGCTCCGCTCCTCAACGATCGCGGCGAGCTCGTCGCGGTCTGCACCAGCCGCACCGACGCCACCCTCGCGGACGCGCTCACGACGCTCACCGAAGCCCCCACCGGCGCACCTTCTCCTTGGCGCGCGCGGGTCGCGATCGGCTTCGACTACCGCGTCCGCCGCGACTTCGAGTCGACCCTCGGCGGAGAGCTCGGCTTCGGCGTCCTCGGCTACGACCGCTTCGGCTTGATGATCCGCTCCGCGTTCTTCCAGAACGCACGCTCCGACGACGAGTCCATCCGCCTGCGCAGCGCCTTCGAGCTCACCGCCGAGGTCCAGATCCAACACGCGTTCCGCATCGGGCCGCTCCCACTCCGACTCGGGCTCGGGCTCGGCGCGACCTACCGCCCGGTGCGCGAGCGGCGCGTCGAAGAGCGCCTCACCCTCGAGCCCGACTGCGACCCGACCCTCGAGCCCTGCCGCGCGACCTTCTCCGTCGACCGCACCGACTCCGACACCGACCACCGCGTGTTGCCCTCGGTGCGCTTCGGCATCGCGGTCGGCGGCATCGCCTTCGCGTACACCGCCGCGATCGACACGGAGACCCCGGAGCTGACGACCCACACCCTGACCATCGGCACCGGCCTCTGATCGCTGCCCCACGAATCTCTGCATCGCTGGGCACCACGGATCACTCCGAGGTGATCGCCGCGTCCGGGTTCGCACCCTCGCCGCCACCTCGCCCTGGCCTCATCCTTGGCAGATGCAGCTCCCCGTGAGGGTGGTGAACGTCGAGACCGCGCGCGCCCGCTTCCCGAGGCGCGCCGACGAGCTCTTCGACGCGCTCTTCGAGATGGACCCGCTCGCCGACGCCTGCGCCGAAGCGCTCGCTCGCGCGCGCGAGCACGCCGAGCGGTGGATCGCCGACGGCTGCGCGGGCCGCACTTTGCCCGACGCGCCCCCCGCGGTGCGCGCGTACTTCGAGGCCGCCGGCCAAATCCCGCGCTGGGTCGACTGGGAACGCGTCGACCGCGCGGGCAAGCTCTTCTTCCGCTCCGGCCCCGCGGGCGGCATCACCCTCGGCGCGAAGTCGCTGGTCGGCGGCTACTGCTCGCCCGGCGGCAACAAGCCGCTCGCGTTCAGCGGCGCGCTCGAAGGCCAGGTCTCGCGACGGCTCGCGGAGACGGGGCGCTTCGTGGTGGCGACGAACACCCCGGGCGCGCTTCGTCCGGGCGGCGACGCGTGGGCGATCACCCTGCGCGTGCGGCTGATGCACGCGCAGGTGCGGCGACTGCTGCTGCGCTCGGGGCGCTGGAAGAGCGAGCTCTGGGGCGCGCCGATCAACCAGCACGACATGGCGGCGACCTCGCTGCTCTTCAGCGTCGTCTTTCTCTCCGGCATCCGCGACTTCGGGGTCCCCGTGAGCCGCGACGAAGCGGAGGACTACGTGCACGCGTGGCGGCTCTCGGGCTGGCTGATGGGCGTGCGCGACGAGCTGCTGCCGTGGACGGAGGCGGAAGGGTTCGCGCTCGGGGAGCTCATTCAGCTCACCCAAGGCCCCGTCGACGACGACGGCCGGCGGCTCGTGCAGGCCTTGCTCGAGTCGCCTCGGGGCACGTTGCAGGGGCGCGCCGGCGGAGCTCAGCTCGAGCGCTGGCAGATCGAGCTCGGGCGGGGCTTCTGCCGCGCTTTGGTCGGCGAGACGTTGGCCGACGAGCTGCAGCTCCCGAAGACGGCCTGGCGCTTCGCGGTGCCCGCGGTCCGGCTCGGGGTCGGGGTGGCACGCAAGCTCTTGCCCGCGACGCTCCGGGACCCCGTCCGCTTCGAAGCCCGCGGTCGACGCTATTGGGAGCGCAACGTCGAGGTCGGCCTCCAAGGTCTGCCCGCGCGGTTCGCGCTCCCGACCGGGCTCGCCGGCCGCCACGCTCCACCGGCCTGAGCTCCCGAACCACCTCACCCATCTGGGGGACCTCACGCTTCGAGCCGGCTCGGTGCCGGGGTCTCATCCCCGATCTATCCACAGCGTGCTGTGGGTTTCGAAAGCAACGCTCCGGGATCACGCGTGGATCCTCGAAGGCATCGCACGCGAGGCCCGAACGTCGCTCGCGCGACGCAGAAATCACTATTCATTTCGAGC
>JALOQC010000467.1 GCA_025453555.1 Myxococcota bacterium
CTCCGTCACGGTCTCCGACTCCGTCACGGTCTCCGACTCCGTCACGGTCTCCGACTCCGTCACGGTCTCCGACTCCGTCACGGTCTCCGACTCCGTCACCGACCTTGCGTTCGACGGGAGCGCCCGATGAGACGCGGCAGTCCCCCGTGCGGCCCGAAGGAGCACCACCGCTTCAGCCTCCGCAAGGTCCTCTTCGTGTGGCTCGTCGTCGTGATCGCGGTCACTGCCCTCGCGGTCGGCCTCGTCTCCTACGCGTTCGGCGGCAACCGCTGGCGCGAAGAGATGGCGGGTCTGCAGCACTTCGCGGAGAACCGACTCGCCGAGGTCTGGGACGATCCGGTCGCACGCGAAGAGCTCGTGCGCTCCGCCGAGCGCGATTTGAATCTCGGCGTCGTGCTCTTCGACGACCAGAACCGTTTGCTCCGTCGACCACGAGGTGAGACGCGCGGAAAGCCTTTCGTGCTGCGCGTACCGGGCGGCGAAGCGCACGTCTTCGCGCATCGGCCCCCCATGGCGCCCCGGTTCGCCGCGAGCTTGTTCGTCGCGGTCTGTGTGCTCGCGATCGCCAGCGGCGCGCTGGCACGAAAGCTCGCGCTCCCGATCCGTCGCGTGGCGGCGGTGGCGGAGCGCCTCGGCGAAGGCGATCTGGACGCGCGGGTCGGCGCCCAACGCATGCGCGGCGAGGTCGGGCTGCTCGCGGAGACGATCGACCGCATGGCCGAACGCATCCAGAAGCAGCTCCACGATCAGAAGGAGCTGCTCGCCGCGGTCTCGCACGAGCTGCGCACGCCGCTCGGGCACGTGCGTGTGTTGCTCGAGCTCGCGCGTGAGGGCGCGCTCGACGAGCGTGGCGTGGACGAGATCGAGCGCGAGATCGTCGAGATGGATCGGCTGGTCGGCGAGCTCCTCGCGCGCTCGCGCCTCGACTTCGAGACCCTCGACGCCCACGAGCTCGACGCGCTCGACCTCGCGCGTCGGACGCTGGAGCGGCTCGCGCTCGATCCGGCGCTCCTCGAGATCCCGCAGGAAGAGCCCACGCATCGCCCGACGGTGGTGGGCGATCCGACGCTGCTCGGGCGAGCGCTGGCGAACCTCGTCGAGAACGCGCAGCGGCACGGTGGTGGTCTCGTGAAGCTCTCGGTGCGGCGGGAAGACGACGCGGTGGTCTTCGTGCTCGACGATCGCGGCGACGGCTTCGACGAGCGGGCGTTCGATCCCTTCGTGCGCGGCGGTGGGGGACGACACCCGAGCCTCGGGCTCGGCCTCGCGCTCGCGCGACGGATCGCGCGCGCGCACCATGGTGACGTCACGGTGAGCCCCCGCGAAGGTGGGGCTCGGGTGGAGCTACGCGTCGGGATCGACGGAGCCGAACGTCGATCGCGAGCGTGACGAACGCGACGACAGAACGATCGCGAGCGTGACGAACGTGACGACAGAACGCCGATCGCGAGCGTGACCACTCGACGAGAGAGCACACCGATCGCGAGCGCCGGAGCGCGCCTCCACGACGATCGACCGTCGCAGGGTGACAAGCGCGACGGCCTGCTACGTTGTCGGCCGATGCGCGTCCTCCTCGTGCTCTGCCTCGGCTTCGCTTCGCTGCCTTCCCTCGTCGCCGCGCAAGGCGCGTCGGAGCTGGGGGCTCCCCACACGCCCGAGCCCGCGACGACGTCGGAGACCGAGTCGGTCGACCCCGCGGTGGCCCAGAGCGCGACGACGCAGGGCTCGACGCAGGGCTCGACCGCGTCTCCGCCGAGCACGCCCCCCGACCCCACGACCCCGCCGAACGGCGCGCCGCTGGTGCCTCCGGGCTACGAGAGCACCCCGCCCCAGCCGGCGTACGGCCAACCCGCGCAACCTGGCTACGCGCAGCCGACGTACGGCGCGCCGGCCTACGCCCCACCGCTCGCGTCCGGCCCCATCCCACGCCGCACCCGCATCCGACTCCGCGACGGAATGGAGGTCCCCCCCTACGCTCGTGTCTACGAGCGCCGCCTCGGCTTCTTGATGTGGCCCGGCCTCGGCCTCTTCGTCGGCGGCTACGCGATCAGCACCATCCTCGCGACGGATGACGCGATCGCGGCGGTGCCCCTGGTCGGACCGCTCCTGTGGCAGGCGCAGCACGGCACGTCGCAAGATCTCGAGCTCACGATCCCGCTGACGATCCTCCAAGTCGTCGGGGTGGTCGCGTTCTCCATCGGCGTGAAGAAGCGCCGCTACGCCGAGGTGTGGCGGGTCGGCGACCAGCCCGTGCCCCCGCCGGGCCGCCAGTTCGCGGTCGCGCCTTACGCGGATCGACACGGCGGTGGGATTTCCCTGATGGTCTACTGACCTCAATCGATGGTTGGGTGCGCTCGCCCTCGATCCAAGCCATCGGCGCGGTTGCGAATCACGCCGCGCCGCGCCACGTCTCGCCTGCTCGCATGGTTCGTCAGCCCTACCCCATCACCGCCTACGGTCTGTGCTGCGGCCTCGGTCGCACCACCGCCGAGGTCGTCGGCGCGCTCCACGCGGGCACGCGCGGACTTCGAGAGGTGCCCTTTGCGGTGCCCTTCGAGGCCATCACCGGCACGGTTCCGGGGGATGTTCCGCCGCTTCCGCCACACCTCGCGCGCAAGGAGTCGCGCACCGGTCGGCTGGCGCTGCTCGGGCTGCAGGACGTGCGCGACGCCGTGCACGCCGCGAAGGAGCGCTGGGGCACGGCCCGCGTGGCGACCGTGCTCGGCACCAGCACCGGTGGCATCGATCGCACCGAGACGGTCCACTTCGACTGGTTCGGCCGCGGCGCCCCCACCCCGCCCGCGCTTCCGAGCGACTACGTCTACCTCGAGCAGCACCCCTTCCACGCCTTCGAGGATCTCGTGGTGGCGGACCTCGGGCTGGAAGGCCCTGCGTTCGTGGTGAGCACCGCGTGCTCGTCGAGCGCCAAGGTCTTCTCGTCGGCGCGACGTTTGCTCGATCTCGGGCTCGCGGACGCGGTGCTGGTCGGCGGCGTCGACGGCCTCTGCAACACCACGGTGCGCGGCTTCCACAGCCTGGGCGTGATGGCCTCCGAGCCGTGCCGTCCCTTCGGCGTGGATCGTCCGGGGATGAACGTGGGCGAAGCGGCGGCGTATCTGCTGCTCGAACGCGAGCCGCGCGGCAACGAGCTCCCGAAGGCGTGGCTACGAGGCGTCGGCGAGACGAGCGATGCCTACCACATGAGCTCGCCCGATCCGGAAGGCCTCGGCGCGAAGCGCGCGATGGAGGCCGCGCTCGCGCAGGCCGGGGTGGGTCCGGAGGTCGTGGGCTACGTGAACGCGCACGGCACCGGCACGAAGTACAACGACGCCGCGGAGTCGAAGGCGCTGCACGCGCTCTTCGGCGCGGAGGTCCCCGTCGTCTCCACCAAGGCGCTCACGGGGCACACCCTCGGTGCGTGCGGCGCGGTCGAAGCGATCTTCTCGATCGTCGCGCTCGAGCAGGGCTGGATCCCCGCGGGCGTCGGCTCGCATCCGCTCGACGCGGAGGTCGAGGTGCACGTGCCCGAGACGGTGCTGGAGCGGCCGCTGCGCTTCGTGCTGAGCAACGCGTTCGCGTTCGGAGGCAACAACGCGAGCGTGTTGCTCGAGCGAGGCGCGCGATGAGCGGCCAGCCGTCGATGCCCGCGGTCTACCTGCACGGTCGCGGGCTGTGGAGCCCGGGCATTCCGGACGTCGCGGCCTACCTCGCGCGCCGCGAAGATCCGTCGGCGGCTGCCCCCGCCGACTCGACGGACCGCGCGGAGCGGCCCGCATGCGACGTCGTGCATCCGCGCATGAAGCGCGCGACCAGCTTGCTCACGCAGACCTCGATCGAGGTGATGACCCAAGCCGCGCGCGACGCGGGCTTCGCGCTCGACCAGTGCGCGACGGTGTTCGGCAGCGAGCACGGCGAGATCCAGATCGCGGTCGAGCAGATGCAGATGATGCAAGAGGGCAGCGGCATCGTCTCGCCCGCGCGCTTCAAGAACAGCGTGCACAACACCGCGGCGGGTCTGTTCTCGATCAGCGTCGTCAACCGCGGGTTCACCACCGCGATCGCGGCGGGCGAGCATACCTTCGCGATGAGCCTGCTCGAGGCGTGGATGCTGCTGGCGGACGGTGACGTCGATCAGGTGGTCGTCTCGATCGCGGAGGAGCCGCTGCCCACGCCGATCCACGACTTCGCGCCGCACGTCGCGCTCGGGGTCGCCCTCGCGCTCGGGACGAAGGCGGAGGGCGCGCTCGCGAAGGTCGGCGCGCCGGAGCGGCGCCGTGTCGAGAACGGCATCGAGGTTCCCTCGCGTTTTGCGGGCCATCCGGGCGAAGGCGCGTTGCGGCTCCTCGAGGCGGTTCGGCCGATGGGACGTGCGGCGAGCGTGACGGACGTCGCGCTCTCGTCCGCCTGGAGCGTGCGCGTCGAGCCTCTCGACGCCGCGGGTCGTTCGTGAGGCGCGTCGCCATCACTGGCATCGGCGTGGCGACCCCGATCGGCGACGACCTCGCGACCGCGAGCGAGGCGCTGCGCGAAGGTCGTCACGGCATCGCGCGCTGTGACGCGTGGGCGGCGCACCCCGAGATGCTCACGCGGCTCGGCGCGCCCGTGCACACCGACGTCACGCGCTGGTCGCGCAAGGTCACCCGCACCATGGGCCGTGTGGCCTTGCTCGCGCTGCACGCCACCGAACAGGCGCTCGCGCAGGCGGGCTTGCGAGAGGAGGAGCTCACGAGCGGACGCGCAGGGCTCGCGTACGGCTCCACGCACGGCTCGACGGCGGCGTGGGAGAAGTTCGCGCTCACGCTCGAGACGCCGAACGCGCTGCTCGGGCTCGGCAGCAACGCGTACCTGAAGTTCTCGACCCACACGTGCGCGGCGAACCTCGCCGTCCACCTCGGCATCCGCGGCCGCGTCTACACGACGTGCGCGGCGTGCGTGTCGGCGAGCCAAGCCATCGGCAGCGGCTACGAGGCCATCCGCTACGGCCTGCAGGACGTGATGATCTGCGGCGGCGCGGAGGAGATGCACTACATCACCGCGGGCGTCTTCGACGTGCTCCAGGCGACGAGCACACGCTTCAACGATCGCCCGGATCTCTCGCC
>JALOQC010000468.1 GCA_025453555.1 Myxococcota bacterium
CCGTCGGGGCGAGCGCGCGGTGGAGCCAGAGCGTGACGAGACCGCCGCGCGCGCACCAGCCGATCGTGCGGAGCCAATTGGTGCTCACGAGACGCGCGTGCGCTTCCGCGTCGAAGCCGTGCGCGAGCTTCGCGTGGGCCGGCACCGACAAGAAGAAGGTGACGCCCCAGACGAGCGCGACCAGCGCGAGGCCGACGATGCGTTCCGTACGCGACGCGAACGCGACGTCGGCGCCGAGGAGCAGCAGCGCGGTCGCCGCCTCGACGAGCATCAGCGGCACCACGATCCACGAGATGCGCTGCGTGTGCAGCGCCTCGTAGCGCGCGAAGCTTTCCGCCCCGACCTGCGCGAAGAGCGGGTAGTGCACGAGCTGCACGAAGACGATCACCGCGACCATCCCGTAAGTCGACACGAGCTGAGCGAGGAAGAGCGCGCGCATCGCGCGTTCGTGGGGTCGGGAGGGCGCGTCGGGAAGCCGCGGTTCACGAACCGCGACCCGCTCGAACGTTCACGCCATCGATCGACGACGCGCGAGGCACGTCACTGCGGACGCTCGATCGCTCACGCGCTCGTTCGTGGACCGTCGGGACGCGACGTCACGACGCGAAGCGCTGGTGGCCTTCGGCTTCCCACCAGCGGCGGTACTTCCGCTGCGCGACCTCGCGATCGCGCTTCGGGAGCGCGGGGTGGTAACCGTAGTACTCCTGCGTGAGGTGCTTGAGCTCTTCGCCCGCCGCGCGGCGGAGCTCTTCGTCCGCATGAAGCAGGCCGTCGATGAGCCACTCGATGCGGTGACGCGGCTTGTTCGTCTCGATCCACGGATCCCAACGATCGGGGTCCATGCCGAAGTCTTGGCGCGTGAGGGTCACGAGCGCGCCGTGCGCGGCTTCCGCGAGCACGTCCTCGTGCGCTTCGAGGAGCGCGACCAAGAGATCGAGCGCCTCGACGTCGCGCAGCTCCCCGAGCGCGTGCGCGGCGCGGGCGCGACGCTCGGCCGGATAGCGCGGGACACGCGCGGTCGCGCGGAGGAGCTGAAGCACCTCGGCCATCTCGTCCTCGTAGCTGCGGACGAGCGAGAGCACGTCGAGCGCGAGCGCAGCGACCTTGGCGTCGTCGTCGAAGACGCGACGACCGAGAGGAGCGACGAGGTCGCGGTGCGGAAGCTCCGACGCGAGCAGCGTCGCGTAGAAGCGGATCTCGACGTCGTCGCGATCGAGGAGCGACCCGACGTAGGGCACCGCGCGATCTCCGAAGGCCACGATCGCGCGCGCGACCGCGCTGACGTCGCGACCCCGCGGGAGGCGGCGGTGCGGGCGGTGGCGATCGAACCAGAGCGGCCCGGGGAAGTCGCGCACGAGCACCGGCAACGCGACCTCGCCGAGCGCGACCACCGCGGTGACCGCGTTCGCTTCGTCCTCGGGTCCGACGTCGCGCAGATCGCCGACGAGCGCTTCGACGCTCTCGTCCATCTCGACGATCACGCTCGGGAGCTCCTGGCCCGGCGCGAGCGAGGGCCGCGGCGGCGGCGTCGACGACGGCGCGAGGGTCGCGCGCGAGGCGACCGGCGTGATGCCTTCGAGGCGCACGACCTCTTCGGCGGGCGCGCTGCCGCCGTCCTCACGGCGCGGATCTTCGCGGCGCGGCTGCTCCTTGCGGCGTGAGGAGAAGACCACCTCTTCGACGCCGCCGCGCATGCGGTACGAGCCTGCGGGCCCCGCGCTGCGTCGGCGCGGGCGGACGGCCTCGTCGACGAGCGCGACCTCGTCGGAGGTCGCTTCGGTGACCTCGATGTCGGGCTCGTCGTCGTCGGTGTCGGGCCCTCCGAATTCGTCGGATTCGTCGGGCTTTTCGAGGAATTCGCCGCTCGACGCTTCGGCCAGAGGCTCGACCGTGGCTTCGGCTGGAGGCGGCGCGCGATCGGTGTCCCGGCGCTCGACCACCGGCACCCCGACCGCGATGTCGGCCGCGCGCGCGTCGGCGTCGGCCGCGGGAACGCCGACCACGACGTCTTCTGGCTCGCTCGCGATCGGCTCGCTCGCGATCGGCTCGGACGCGATCGGATCGGACGCGACCGGCTCGGACGACGCGGCTCGTTCACGGGCGAGCGCGCGCTGCGTGCCGGGCGAGGAGAGCATGCCGGGCGTGGTGGCGATGCTCGGGTCCGACTCGTCGCTGCTCGACGTGCTCGTGCTCGTGCTCGACGACGGCAGCGACTCCATCGAGTCGGCCTCCACCGACCCAGCCGCGATCGAGCCGGGCGACGTGGTGCCGGGGAGGGTCGCTTCTTCACTTGCGGTCACCACGCCAGGCGAGGTGGTCGTGCCCGGGGACGTGGTCGACGTCGTCGAGTCCGGCCGCCGCGAAGAGCTCGACGAGGGACGCGGCACCACGTCGGGCATCGCGCCCGGCACCGGCGGAGGCGGCGCTTCGCGCGGGATGCCGAGCACCTCGAACGCCTCGGAGCGCTTGCGCGGACGACGACGACGCGCGGCCTCACTCGACGTCGTCGCGTCCGGCGTCTCGGCGGGGAGTGAGCCCGAAGACGAGCTCGGAGACGGCGCCTCGGAGGCCACGCTCGACGGCGCGCTCGACGCGCTCGTGGGGCTCGTGCTCGCAGGGCTCGGCGTGCTCGACGACGACGGCGCGCTCACGTCGCGCGAAGGCTCCGGCGGCGTCGACCAGCGCGCGTCGTCTTCGGGCGGCGGCGCGCTCCAATGCTTCGCGGCGGGCGCGGGGATCGCGCTCGGCATCTCCGCCGGGCGCGGCGCGGGATCCGTCGGCCCGCGCTTCAGCTTGAGGATCAGCTTCTGGAACGCTTCGCTCAGCCGCGGCGCGAACGCGAGCAGCTCGGGCACGTCGGAGAGCCCGAAGTCGTCGCCGCTGCGATCGCCGTAGAGCACGAGCACCACGCGCTGACGAATCGCGATCGGCACGAGCACCGCCGGCATCGCGTCCTCGCGACCGAGCTCGGCGCGCAACGCACGATCGACGTCCGACTGATCGAGGTGCGTGACGAGCGGGACGATGCCCTCGCGCACGAGCGCGAACGCGCCCGGCTCGTCGAGGCTCACGCCCGGTCGACGCGCGTCGTCGAAGGGCGCGCCCGGACCGACCACGTCGACCGCCTCGGCCGAGTCTTCGTGCACGACGAAGAGCGCGGTGGTGTCGAAGAACTGGCGCGCGAACGCGAACGCGATCTCGAGGATGGTGTCGCGATCGGGCGCCTCCGAGAGGAGCTGCACCGCACGACGCGCGGTGATCGGACCGCGATGACGCCGCAGCAGATCGCTCCGCGGCACGCTCACGCGCCGCATGTCCGGCGCGCCTTCGCGACCGACGCGTGGGGAACGCACCCGCTCTCGCGCGTCGGTGCGACTCGGTGGAACGCTCGAACGGGCGCTCGTCGCGACCGAGGAAGGCTGCTCGCTCGGCGACTCCTTCGCCGTCGACTCCGACTCCGTCGGCAGCGGCGCCGGACCAGGCAACGCCGCGGGCCCGGGAATCGCGGGCCGCGACACGTCGGTCGCGGGCGCAGGCGGCGGACGACTGCCGTACCGCACGCCCACGATCTGCGCGACGCCGACGCGCACCGACGCTTCGTTCGACGCGGGCGGCGCGACGGCCACGAAGGGCTGCGTCCCTCCGTCGACGGGCTCGTCGTCGTCGTCGTCGTCGTCGACCGCGGCGTAGCTCCCGGACACCGCGCGCTCGACGAGGTTCGGCTCGGGCGGCGCGACGAAAGGAACCACCCCCGGATCGCGCGCGCGCAGCTTCTCGGTCAAGCGACGGAGCCGCGGGCTCATGTCGGTGCCGTAGTGGTGATGCAGCGCCGCCGCGAGGCGCGCTTCGACCACGAGGCGCTGCACGAGCTCGACGCCGAGCAAGAACGCGAGCTGCTCTTCGACCGCCGCTTCGAGTGGCGCCGTCACGGCGACCACGAGCGTGCCGTTCTCGAGCGAGAGCGGCACGAGCCGATGACGCTCCGCGACCTCGCGCGGCACGAGACGGATGCTGTCGCGCGGGACCCGCATCACCTCGTCGCGCGTCGCGGGCAAGAGCCCATGCACCGCCGCGCAGTACGCGGCCATCACGTCCTCGGGCAGCAAGCCGAGCTCGAGCAACACGGTGTCGAGCGCGCCGCCGACGATCACCTGTCGCTGGATCGCTTCCTCGATCTTGCGGACCGTCACCCGCTGGTCGCGTACGAGCAGAGACGTGAGCGAGGACATGGTTCGAGGAGCTCGCAGTCCGGCCGATGCGCGCGGACGAGTGACGACGAAGGAAGGGCGAATGCGGCCCACGCGCTCGATCCCGACGGAGCGCGCAAGACCGCGGAATCGTCTCTCTTCTGGCGTGCGGGTGTCAACGAAGCGTGTAGGTCGCGGACGGGCGTCAATCCCCGCGCGCGGGCTTCGTGTGCGCACGTTTTGTACAGCGTTATCGGAGCGTTAGCGCGTTGACGGGCAAAACCCGGCAAGTCACGTTCACCGGATGTCCAACGCTTGGAGACTTCGTCTGCTCGTCAGCCTCGCGCTGATGGGGGGGGCCGCACCTGGTTGCGGTGGGGATGATGGAGCCGAATGCGGCACGGGGACGGTCGAGGTGGATGGCGAGTGCCTTCCCGCCGAGACCGCGTGCGGCATGGGAACCGTCTACGACGCGACGGCGCGCACCTGCGTGACCGCGATCGAATGTGCCGAAGGCACGATGCTGATGGGCACCGAGTGTGTGCCCGACGGCTCGGTGGTCTGCGGCGGGAACACGATCTTCGACACCGAGACCGGCACCTGCGTGCCCGATCCGGAGGCGCTCTGCGAGGGTGACCTCGTGTTCGTCATGGAGACCGCGACCTGCGTGGATCCGGACGAGCTGCTCGAGGGCATGGCGGACGTGCAGGAGCTCGCGGAGCCCAACGATCCGACGTTCAACGAGACCGCGATGGCCCAGCCGGTCGACATCGCGGACGGCAGCGGCAGCTTCTACGGCTGCGTGGAGCCGATGGACTTCGACGGCGACGGCGTGCTCGACGCCGACAACGACTTCTTCTCGGTCGAGGTCGACGGCCCGACGCTGCTCCGCGTGCGCACGGACGGCATCCGGACTTCTTCTCGGTCGAGGTCGACGGCCCGACGCTGCTCCGCGTGCGCACGGACGGCATCCGCGGCGCGAACGCGGCGGTCGCGTTCTTGAGCGGCGACCCCGAGGGCGCGCTCACTGAAGACGGCTGGCAGCGCATCGTCGTCAGCCTCTCCGGCGACGGCGCCGACAAGAAGGTCTTCCTTCCTGCCGCCGGCACCTACCTGCTCATCGCGACCGACGCGCGCTCGCTCCTCTTCGGCGAGCCCGCGGGCGGCCCCGAGCAGTGCTACTTCGTTCAGCTCGACGACGAGGACCTCCCGACGCCGACCACCGTCACGCCGGGCACGCCAGTCGAAGGCAAC
>JALOQC010000089.1 GCA_025453555.1 Myxococcota bacterium
CGAACGAAGCTGACGCCGAAGCTCCCACACTCGTCTCGATTCGGGACGGATGGACGTCTCGCCTCAGGACGGCGGAGGGAGCGCGGGCGCCTTCGGACGCGTCTTTCGAGGCGAGATCTTCGAGAGCCAGCGACGCCACGTCGCGCCCGCGCTCGCCATCCAATGTGTCGCGCTCAGCGGGAGATAGCCGGGCCGGGAGGGCATGAAGGCGCCAAATCGCCCATAGAGCCCGCGCAGATCGTCGACGAGTCTCGTGATGCCCTCGGTGTGCACGTCCCAAGACTGACAGTAGCTGTCCGACTTGTTGCGAATCATCGCGCGCGCGATGATCTTCATGACGTCTTTCTCGACCAGATCGCCGTTCCCGTCGAGGTAGTGCTTGTAACTGAAGAAGCGGTCGGCCGGCGCCAGGGCCGGCTTCTCTTCGCCGGACTTGGGCGCACGGAGACTCTGGATCACCTCGTACTCGTGCTCGATGTACGCCTCGACGCTGTTCTGGTCCTCGGGCCCTTCGTACTCGATGAACTTCCGAAACGCGTCGTAGAGATTCTTCGGGTTCGCGTACGCCCCGCTGACCAGGTAGTAGAGCAGTGCTCCGAGCGAATAGATGTCAGCCGGCCGATCGACGCTCTTCATCACCTTCGCACGGACGGTCGACTCGCTGGTCTCCTGAAATGCATGGGCGAGCAGGATCTTGCTCTTCGCACGATCGAGGCCGGCGATGGGGTAGCGCTCCGGCCGGTTGAACAATTGAAATGTGTCGTTCTGCGTGATCTCGACGAAGAAGTCCTCGAAATAGGTGACCTCACGCGATCCTTGCTGGACGTTGACCAACACCTCGAACGCGTTGGTCTCCTGCTCTGGAGCCTGAAAGAAGAGCGTACCGGGGACGCCCTGGACCTGAGTCATGCTCAGATCCAGCACCTCGTCGCGCACCTTGCCGACGTTGAAGTCAGCCAGGCGGACCTCCATCGTAGCGCCGCTCAGCCGCGGATTCGGTCGACGAATCAAGATGTTCGCCGGCTTGATGTCGCGATGGCACACGTTTCGAATCAAGTGTGCATACTCCACCGCTGAGGCGACGGGAAGCACGTACTCCAGCACACGAAACAGACGCTCACGCACGTCGTAGCGAAGCAAATCCTCGCGCGAGGCACGGCTCCGAGCCCCTTTCAGGCGCTCCTCCAGCGAGAGGTCGCAGAGCTCGAGGATCATGAAGTCGTTCTCGACCCGATCCCGGATCGACGCGGGCACGAAGTCGCTCCCGTCGGATTCACCGGAGGCGTGCAGCTGGATGATGTTGGGGTGTCCCTGGACGCGCTCGAGGATCTCCTTCTCCATCTGAAATCGCAGCGCGTCTTCCGGACTGACGCCGCGCTGCAGCACCTTGATGGCCACGTCGCGCTGGAACTGCGTCTTGGACTCGGTCCAGCACTCCCGCCCCAGGTACGCCTTGGCGAAGCGCCCGGAGCCCAGCTCGACGGGGCGCCCTTCCGCGTCCAGCACGAAGGCGTAGCTCCGGGATCGCCGCACCTCGCCCGACGAAGGGGCGGGACGTCTCGCGCGCTCGCTGGACGCGAGTGGGGGCCCCGGCAACACCACGCGCGGCGAGGACGAAGGCTCGCTCGCGCGCACGCGCGACGACGACGAGGGCTCGCTCGCCGTGACGTGCGAGACCCGCGGCGTGCTCGGCTCGAGCTCCGGCTCCAGATCCATCTCGGAGGAGAACACTCGTTCCGCGCTCATCTCATGCCCCCTGCTCGCTTCGGTGCCCCGGCTCGCTTCGGAGCCACAACACGACGTCTCGCCCCGGCCCACCGTCGACCGCCACGAACGCACCGCTGCCCCCCGGCAGGACGAGCGACCCGCGGGAGAGCTCCAACACCCAATCGTCGCCGTAGGGACGGGCGAAGCAGACCTCGAGCGCGTCGAGGATCCGAGCGTCGTTCCCGACCAGCCGAACCCTCTGGTCGGAGACCACGTTCATCGCGGTCGAAGGTCGGTCTCCCCCCACGAAGCAGCTCAGGCCCTTCAGCAGGAGCTGTCCGCTCGATCCGAGCGCGCTCGCGCGGACCCGCGCGCCCAACCGACCGAGCACCGTCGCGTTCGGGCCGCCCAGGTCGACCGTCTCGCCGACCGGAAACGGGACCAAGCGCCCTCCGTCCGGGAGCGCATGAGGGCCTTCGACGTGAGGCACACGAACGAGCGAGCGCGCGGCGATCGGCGGAGACGCCGACTCGCCGCGAGCGGCCGAGCGGGCTCCGACCGCGTGCGCGAGCGCGTCGGCGAGCTCCAAGACGGTCGGTCGGGCCTCGAGCTCGTCGCGACACGCCCACTGGATCACCGCGACGATCTCGGGCGGCAGCCCGCTCGCCTCCAGACGCGGGTGCAACCAGCGCTCGCCTTCGGCGCGGATTCGAAGCAGCTCGATTGGCTCCAGCGTCGGAAAGATCGGGCGTCCGAGGAGGGAGACCGCGGCGAGGAGCCCGAGGGCGTACGTGTCGGTGCGTGAGCCGATGGGCTTCCGACGAAACTGCTCGGGCGCCGCCCACGAGGTCGTGAAGAAGCTCAGAGAGCCTCCCCCGACCGAGGTGTCCTCCGCATGATGAGGTCGACGTTCCGCCGCCGACACGATCGCCTTCGCGATGCTGAAGTCGGCGAGCTTGACCACTTCACGCGAGCCCGCGCGGCCGTAGAGCACGTTCGCCGGCTTCACGTCCCGATGGACGATCCCGAGCCCGTGAGCCTCGTCGAGGGCCTCCGCCAGCAACGTCACCAGCTCGACCACCTCCGACGTGGGGAGCGCGCCGGTCCGTCGAAGCCGATGCGAGAGCGTGCCGCCGTCGAGCAGCTCGCAGACGTAGAAAGGTGCGCCGTCGGCGTCGAGCGTGCCGTAGTCGAAGATGCGCACGGTGTTCGGGTGACTGAGCCGCGAGAGCGTGAACGCCTCCTGGACGAAGTGGTCGCGGCTGACGCCGTAGGTCTCTTGGCGATCGACCGAATGGAAGACCTTCACGCACGCCGGGCGATCGAGCCGATGGTCGTGCGCGGAGAACACGAGGCTCATGCCCCCGCGGGCCAGGAGGGCCTCGACGGCGTAGCGCCCGAGGAGGATCTGTCCGCGCAGGTCGGCGTCGGCGAGGAGGGCATCGTGCATGGCGCCCACCCAATGTGGGATCCGCCGACACGACTCCCGAATTACATCGCGCCTTACACGTTCCGAAGCGCGTTCACGCGCCCTCGCGGAACCATCAGTCCCACCGCACTTCGGCCGCCGGATCGAGCGCGTAGCCTCCCTCGCTCGACACGATCAACGAGAGCCCGAGCTCGCGCATGCGGCGCACGGTGACGTAGAGCCGGTTGCGGCCGCTCTCCTTGGAAGACACCTCGTCGGGCCAGCCGACCTCGACCAGCTCCTCGCTCGTCACCGCGGTGCCCGGCGCCTCGAAGCGCCCCACCGCGAGGCGCATCACGAGCCTCCGCATGACCGGACGGCGCGAGAGCTCGACCCTCCGCCCCGCCGGGTCGACCACGAAGCGGCCGCGTCGCTCGATACGCCACGCGACCACGCCACGATCGGCCGCGGCGGAGGTCGCATCGATCTTCTGCAGTAGGCGGTGCGCGATCCGGAGGTCGAACGAGAGCGACTCCTCGCCGAACGCGGGCGCACGTCCCTCGAAGGCCTCGGCCAACCACGCGTCGAGCACCGCCTGGTCGAGCACGGACGGACCGCGTCGTTGCGTCTCCTCGAAGGCGCGCGCGCGAGCCTCGACGCGCCGACCGTCGACCCACAGCGCGAGGGTGCGTTGAGCCACGAAGAGCCGCCGGTGGGCCGCGGCCCCGATCCGCTCGAGGAGCACGATCGCGGCGTCGAGGCGCTCGAGCCCACCGAGGCGGTCCCCCTGCTCGAACGCCGCCAGCCCGTCGTAGCCGAGCGTCAGGCCCTCCAGCATCGGCTGCCCGAAGGCGCGATGGAGCGGGAGCACGGCGCGGTAGAGCGCACGCGCCTCGGAGAGCGCCCCCGCCGCGTGCTCGGCGAGCGCGCCGACCGTTCGGACGATTCCCTCGGAGTAACGATCCTCGAAGCGCTCCTGGTGGTGCAGCAGGCGCACCACCGCGTGCCGCACCGTCTCGACGTCCCCGCGTTCGCGCGCGATCAGCGCGAGGCCGAGCCAGGCCAGATCGAAGTCGCGCTCACGACCGCAGAGCTCGAGCCATCGGACGGCACGTCGATACGACTGCTCTGCGTCGTCCAGACGACGGCGGTCGCGGAAGAGGTCGCCGCGGATGATCGCGCACTTCGAGCAGCGCCACGGATCGTCGAGCTCGGCGAGGAGCGCCTCGGCTTGGTCCAGACATGTCTCCGCGCGCTCCGGCTCGCGGACGACGCCGAGCGCGAACGCCAAGCTCGTGCGGTGATCCACACGCTGCGCGACGGGGGCCGCGGCGTGGTCGGCGACGGCGATCGCACGGCCCAGCTCGTCGATCGCACGGAGCACGTCGCGTCCACCGACCACCCGCGCGAGCGCTCGGAGCTCCAGCACGCGCCCGAGCGCGGGATCGGCGGGCGCGTGGCGCTCGAACCACGCGACGAGGCGGTCGACGAGGTCGACTTGGGCGTCGATCGGCCCACGGACCCGAAGGATGCGGTTCCACGCTTCGAGCACGAAGACGAGCTCGCGCGCCAACGCCAGGTCGAACGCGTCGAGGTCGAGCGCCCACTGCGCCGCCGCGCGCAGGTTCTCGACCTCGCGCCGGATCGCGGCGACGGCGGCATCCGGTCGCGACGACTCGTAGTCGACCATGCACTGCTCCGCGAAACGCGCGAAGTGGGTGACGAAGCGCGCGACCCACACCGCGCGATCCGGTCTCGCCGCGAGCTTCCGCTGAGCGAGCTCGCGGACGCAGAGCAGCATCCCGATGCGAGGGAGCGAGCCGTCGCGCGCGGAGGCGACGACCAAGAGCGACTTGTCGCGCAGCGCGCCGACGAGGTCCAACGCCCCTCGCGACGTCGAGGCGAGCACGGCTTCGGCCGACTCCACGTCGAAGCCTCCGCGAAAGAGCGAGAGCACGGCGAGCGCGAGGCTCTCCTCGTCGTCGAGCAGCGACCACGACCACTCGAGCGCGCCGAGCAACGTCGCGTCCCGATCGCGCAAGAGCGTGAAGCGACCGAAAGGTCCGTCGCCGGGCGGAGGCACCGAGCCCGCACGCGGTTCGTGCAGACGATCGGCGATGCGATCCCTCAGACCTCGCGCTCCCAGCAGCGGTGCTCGCTTCGCCGCCAGCTCGATCGCGAGCGGCAGCCCGTCGAGCAGCTCCATCAACGCCACGACGTCCTCTCGCTCCTCGGCGACGTGGTAGCGCTCGTCGGTTCGACGACGAAGCGCGGTCCAGAGGGCGAACGCCTCGCCGTCCTCGCCCGGACGCGGCAACGAGAGCGGCGGCACCTCGATCGTCCGCTCGCCTTCGGCGTGCAGTCGCTCCCGAGACGTGATGAGGACCTGCAGATCCGGACACGCGACGACCCATTCGCCCACCGCGGCGCCGATGCGAACGAGGTGCTCGAAGTTGTCGAGAACCAACAGGCTCGCCGGGAGCGTCTGCAGCAACGGGACGATCGAGCCGCCCGGTCCGGGCGCACCGCGCCCGTAGGCGTGCGCGACCGCGGCCTGCAGCCCGGACTCGTCGTCCACGTCCGTCACGTCGACGAAGCGCACGCCGCCCGGGCGACGCAGCACCGCCGCGAGCTCGATCGCCAGACGCGTCTTCCCGCTCCCCGCGGGTCCGACGAGGGTGACGAGGCGCTCACCCTCGCGCATCAGCTCCGCGACGCGCGCCATCAGCTCGGCGCGTCCGATCAGAGGCGACGCAGGGCGCGGCGTGCGAACCATCTCGCGCAGCATAGATCGCGGCGCGTCCCGCTCGTGCACGCCCGACCGCCCTGCTGCGGACGCTCGTCGCGGCTCGACTCGCCTCGCGTGATCGTGGAGCGCGACGCGGTAGGCTCGTCGGGTCCTCGGGCCCGCCTACCCCGGCGCCCTCCGCTCCCTTGTCTTCGGAGACGGCGCAGAACCGACTTCGGACGCGTTGAGCGTCCCGCTCGACTCCCGCCACCGGGACCGCGATACTGTGCCGGATGACCACGCGGCGGGTGTTGGTCCTCGTGGACGACGAGGTGCTGCGGGCGTCGCTCACGTCGACGCTCGAGGCGCACGGCTTTCCGTCGCTCGGCCGCCCCACCGCCGATGCGGGCCTCGCCGCGATCACCGACGGCGGCGGGGTCGCGCTGCTCGGAGGCTCGACGCCCGAGCGCACCCTCGAAGCCCTCCGCGAGCTGCGGCGCGAAGCGAGCCTGACCACGTTGCCGGTCGTCCTCGTCGCGCCCGACCAGCACGTGCAGGCGCTCTTCCCGACCGCGTTCGAGCAAGGCGCCGACGATCTGCTCCGCGCACCCTACCAGACCGCGGAGCTGCTCGCGCGCGTGTCCGCGCGCTTCCGACAGCGTGGCCAAGTCGACGCGCTCGCGGACGACAAGCACGACGCCGAGGTCATGCTCGAGCTCACGCAGGCCCTCGCCTCGTCGCTCGACTTCCGCGAGATCCTCTACACCGTCGTGCGTCGCATCGCGGACGTGGTGCAGATGGCGCGCGTGTCGATCGTGCTCGCGCCCGAGCCCGATCAAGGCGACGTCGGTTACGTGGTGGTCGCGAGCGACGACGAGCGCCTCTCGAACCTGCGCCTCGATCTCACGAAGTACCCCGAGATCCGGCAGGTGCTGCGGACGCGCGAGGTGCTGACGATCCGCGACGCGCGCACCCACCCCGTTCTCGACGGGGTTCGGCACGACGTCGGTCAATCCGAGTACGCCTCGATGAGCCTCCTGCCGATCGTGTGGGAGCAGCAGGCCATCGGCGTGCTCTTCCTCCGCGCGCCCGCCGAGCGCGGCGAGCTCTCTCCGCGCGAGGTCCACCTCTGCCGCGTGCTCGCGAGCGCCACCGCGGTCGCGCTGCGCAACGCGCGCGTGATGCAGTCGCTCCGCGATCACACCCAGCAGATCACCTTCGCGCGCTTCGAGGCGGAGCGACGCCTGCGCGAGCTCAAGCGCTACGCGGATCTCTTCGCCTCCGCCGCCGAAGGCATCGCGGTGGCGGACGTCGACGGCCGCCTGCTCTTCGCGAACCCTCGCGCCTACGAGATCGTCGGCTCCGACGAAGAAGATCTCCGCGGCACGGACCTTCTTTCGAGCATCCACCCGGAGGACGTCGATCGCGTTCGCATGCTCTGGTCCGGCTTCGCGCGCGGCGAGTACCCACGCGGCGTCGACATCCGCCTGCGCCACGCGGACGGCGACTACATCGTCTGCAGTTGCAGCTTCGCCTCGCTCGCAGACGGCGAAGGCGCCGTGCTCGTGTCGTTCCAGGACGTCACCGAGCAGCGCCGCACGGAGGCGGAGTTCGTCAAGACGATGGAGTTCCTCGAGTCGCTCATCGACGCGAGCGTGGACGGCATCGTCGCCTCCGACATGGAGGGCAACATCATCCTCTTCAACCAAGGCGCGGAGCGCATCTACGGCTGGCGCGCGGAGGAGGTCGTCGGTCGCATGAGCGTGCAGCAGCTCTACCCGGGCGACGGCGCGCGCGAGGTGATGACGAAGCTCAAGAGCGACAAGTACGGCGGGCCCGGTCGCCTCTCGCCGACGCAGCTCGAAGCGGTCGGGAAGAACGGCGAGCGCATCCCGATCCGGCTCTCGGCCTCGATGATCTACGAGCGCGGCGAGCCGGTCGCGACGTTCGGGATCTTCACGGACCTTCGCGAGAAGCTGCGCGTGGAAGAGCGGCTCGCCGAAGCCCAGCAGAAGCTCGCGTCGACGGAGCGGCAAGCGCTGATCGCCGAGCTCGCGGGCACCGCCGCGCACGAGCTCAATCAGCCGCTCACGAGCGTGATGGCCTACGCCGAGCTGCTCAAGCGACGGCTCGAAGCGGGGACCGCCGAGCATCGTGCAGCGGAGATCATGGTCCGCGAGGCCGAGCGCATGGCGGACATCGTCAAGAAGATCGGAAAGATGACCAAGTACGAGACCAAGAGTTACGTCGGTCGTCAGCGGATCCTCGACCTCGACAAGAGCGCGGAGGACGAAGCCGAGGAGTGAGCGGGCACGTGCCTTCGTCGGCACGGCCACACGGCGCGATTTCGGGGGGAGTCGCGGAGCACGAAGAGCGGAGCGCGCCGAGAGCGCCGAACGGATCGGGCAGCGTGGGGGAGTGGGATCGGGACGAGTTGGGCGACGACGAGCGAGCGAGCCGAAAGGGCGAAACGGGGCCACACGAGACGGGGCCTCGCGAGACGGGGCCTCTCGAGACGGGGCCACACGAGACGGGGCCTCGCGAGACGGAGCTTCGTGAGAGCGAGCTTCGTGAGAGTTGGGAGACCCGTGATTCCGGCGCGGTCCCCCTGCCTCCGTCGCGGCGTCGCGCGCGCGTCTCGGAGATCACGACGGGGGAGCTCGACCGCCGCGAGATTCAGCGTCGCATCCTCGACGCGACGGGACCGACGCCCGCGAGCTTGGCCGATCTCTCCGCCATCACGACCGCGCTCGCGCGCGAGCTCGACCCGGCGGCCGACGAAGAAGAACAGCTCGCGATCGCGCTCGCGCACTGGACCTCGCGCCTCCCCGGTCGTCGATTCGTGGTGCGGCTCGTGGACCGCGAGGCGCGCGCGGTCGATCTCGTACGCACCACCGCGACCCTGCTCCGCGCGGCCGAGTACGTGCGCGTGACGACGGCGGCCCTCGCGCGCGCGGGGCTCGACGCCGCGCAGGCGAACGAGCTCGGCATCGACGTCGTCTCCGACTACGAGAGCGACTTCGCGGTCGGCGTCGACGGCTGCGACGCGTGCCTCGTGGTCGACGGAAGCTTGCTCGGCGTGGTGGGTCTCGAGCTCGCGACCGCGCACCCACTCCCGCCGGGGGATCCCGAGCTGCTCGACGCCCTCGCGTCTCAGCTCGCCGCCACGTTGCAGCGCGCGCGAGTGCGCCACGAGGCGTCCTACCTCAGCGGTTACCTCTCACGGCTCCTCGATCACGCACACGCGCCGATCGCGGTCGTCGATCGCGCACACCGCGTGCGCGTCGCGAGCCAGGCGTTGTTGACGCTGCTCGGGCGAGGTCGCGACGAGCTCGTCGGCGAGGAGCTGCTTCGCTTCGTGCTCGCGGAGCATCGCGAGCCCACACACGCCGCGATCGACGCCACGCTGCGCGACGCCGCGCCGAGCGCGCCGATCGAGCTCGGCCTGCCGCGGGCCGACGGCGCTCCGGCGAACGATGCGACGGTGCACCTGCTCGCGCACCTCGTCCCGATCGTGAGCCGCGAGGGGGAGGTCGAGGGCGCGCTCGTGCTCGGGCGCGACGTCACGGAGCTGCGCGCGCTGGAGAGCCAGGTCCGCCACGCGGAGCGCCTCGCCACGCTCGGGCAGCTCGCGGCCGGCGTGGTGCACGAGCTGAACAACCCGCTGACCAGCATCGCGATCTACTCGGATTTCCTCCATGCGAAGTGGGCCCGCGAGGCGCACGCCGCGGAGGACCGCGAGAAGCTCCAGCGCATCCGGGAGGCCGCCGATCGCGTGCTCCGGTTCTCGCGCGACCTCGTGAGCTACGCACGCCCCGCGACGGACGAGCGCGCGAGCCCACTCGATCTGCACGACGCGCTCGAGCAATCGCTCGCGTTCTGTGAGCACGTGCTCGCCGACGCCGGGGTCGAGGTGGAGCGACGTCTGGCCGAGGTACGGACGCAGGTGCTCGGCGTCGCGTCGCAGCTCCATCAGGTCTTCATCAACCTGGTCACCAACGCCTGTCACGCGATGCCGCGGGGCGAAGGACGCCTGGTGGTGGAGAGCGAGGCGCGCGACGGTCGTGTGCACGTGCGCCTGCGCGACAACGGCGCGGGCATCCCCGACGAGCACCTCGATCGGATCTTCGAGCCCTTCTTCAGCACCAAGCACGCGGGCGAAGGCACCGGGCTCGGGCTGTCCATCGCGCGCCGCATCGTGGACCACCACGGCGGCGAGCTCCGGGCCACGAGCGAGCTCGGGGTGGGGACGACCTTCGAGCTCGTCCTGCCCCTCCACGACGACACTTCGTCGTCGGCGCCCCCCCCACGATGATACGCTTCGGAAATATGAGAGCTCGGCTTTCGCTCTTCGTCGGCGTCCTCGGTGCGTTCGGTGTCGGCTCGCTCGGTCTCGGATGTGCGGCCGATCGGAGCGGTCTCGCCATCGGCGACGGGGGCGGCTTCGACGGCCAGTTCGACGGTGGGTTCTCCTGCCCCGAGGGCACCTTCGATCTCGACGGCGACGGTCGTTGCGAGTGCACCTTCTCGAGCGACGTCGAGAGCTGCGACGGCATCGACAACGACTGCGACCTGTCGACGCCGGACGGTTCGAGCGACCCGATCGTCGGCACCGCCTGCGACGGGGACGACGCCGATCGCTGCGAGGACGGCGCGTACGTCTGCGCGGAAGCGGGCTTCTCGTGCGAGGAGCCGACCGACAACGACGACGAAATCTGCGACGAGTTCGAGCAGGACGACGACTGCGACGGCGTGATCGACGAAGGGTGCGCGTGCACCGGCGACGACACGCGGAGCTGTGGCACGGACGTCGGCGAGTGCACGCGCGGCCTGCAACGCTGCGTGGCCGGCGTGTTCTCCGCCTGCGACGGCGTCGGTCCGTCCGACGACGTCTGCAACGCGCTCGACGACGACTGCGACGGACGCACGGACGAGGCGCTCGACGCCGCGTGTTGGGTGGACGGCGACTCCGACACGTACGCGGCAGCGGGAGCGGCGAGCACGTGCGCGCCGGTCGGCGGGTGTCCGGGTGGGTTCACGGCGCGGCGACCGGGCTCGGGTGAGCAGGACTGCAACGACGGCGCGGGTGGCATCAACCCCGGCGCGACCGAAGCCTGTGACCTCGTCGATCAAGACTGCGACGGGCGCATCGACGAAGGCATCACGTTCGGGTGCTGGGTCGACGGAGACCGCGATGGTTACCCCGCGAACGGCGCCGCTGGCCGCTGCATGCCGTCCGGCGGCTGTCCCGCCGGGACCACGATGCTCAATCCCGCGATGGCCGCGAACCGCGACTGCAACGATTCGAACCCCGCCGTGCGACCCATGGCGATGGAGGTGTGCAACGGCGTCGACGACAACTGCAACGGCGTCGTGGACGACACGCTCCCGAACGGTTGCTGGAACGACGGCGACGGCGACGGCTACGCGCCGATGGGTGCGGCGGGCCGCTGCCAACCGAGCAG
This sequence comes from Myxococcota bacterium, assembly GCA_025453555.1. Classification (GTDB taxonomy): domain Bacteria; phylum Myxococcota_A; class Polyangia; order Polyangiales; family Houyiibacteriaceae; genus JACKEH01. The sequence goes on from JALOQC010000089.1 coordinate 11,309, forward strand.
CGGGATGTGCCCCGTCGGAACCACGCCGCGGGAACCTTCGGGCGCCACGAACATCGACTGCAACGATGGGAACGCCATGGTGCGACCGGGCCTGCCGGAGGTCTGCAACGGCATCGACGACAACTGCGCGGGTGGCGTCGACGACGGCCTCGCGTTCGCGTGCTGGGCCGATGGCGATCGTGACGGGTTCGCGCCCAACGGAGCAGCGGGTCAGTGCCGCCCCACCAGCGGATGCCCCACCGGAACGACGGCGACCAACCCGACGAGCGCCGCGACCCGCGACTGCAACGACGGCAACGCGAGCATTCGACCGGGCGGCACCGAGACCTGCAACAACGTCGACGAGGACTGCGACACGACGATCGACGAAGGCGTGACACGTGCCTGCACCACCGCGTGTGGCATGGGCACCGAGACCTGCAGCGCGGGCTCGTTCGCGGGCTGCACGGCGCCGATGCCGATGACCGAGGTCTGCAACGGCGCCGACGACGACTGCAACGGCACGCCGGACAACGGGCTTCCGGACGGGTGCTGGGCGGATCCCGACGGCGACGGCTACCCCGCGGCGGGCGCGGCGGGACAATGCGCCCCCTCCGGAGGGTGTCCCGCGAACACCACCAACCGCGATCCCGCGACCGCGGCCAACCGCGACTGCGCCGAGGGGAACGCGAACGTGAACCCGGGCGAAGACGAGGTGTGCAACGGGGTCGACGACGACTGCGACGGTTCGATCGAGGACGAGTGCGGCGCGGACTGCCGTGGAGCCGTGAGCGGCGGAAGGTTCTACGTGTTCTGCAACCGCACGAACCGCGACTACGGCGAGGGGAGCTCGGACTGCGGCGGGATCGGGACGATGGCGGGCAGCAGTGGAATGGACCTGGTCAGCATCAACTCCAGTACCGAGCAGACGTTCGTGCAGACGGCGGCGCTCGCGATCTCGATGAACGAGTGGTGGATCGGGCTCTACCGCACGGGTGGGATGATGCCGATGTGGACCTGGGAGGACGGCTCGTCCGCACCGCAGACCTCGGCGGCGGCGCCACCGCCCTACAACAACTGGGCGGTCGTCGAGCCGGACGGAAGCGGAGCCTGCGCCCGCATGCTCACCACCGGCCAGTGGGGCGATCGCAACTGCAACGACAACCTGCGCTACGTGTGCGAGGGACCCATTCCCTGAGCCTTCGGCGCGGAGCCTCGTGGGTCCGCGGGGTCAGCCGCGGACGAGCCTCGCGCGTCCGGCTTGCGTCGGTTCGCGACCGGTAGACCTTCGCGCCTTCCCATGCGTCGGAGCTGCTTTCGGCGGGCGAACGGTCCGCGAGGGAGGCTCCGATGCGAAGGTTCGCGATGCTCGTGGTGCTGCTCGGCTGCACCGCCACCGAAGGGACGATCGAAGCACAGACCACGCGCGTGGTCGTGCAGAGCAGCGGCGGGGAGACGGGCGGCACGACGTCGTGGCTCGGCGGCTCCGCCGTGCGGACGCGGGTCGTCGTGGGCGCGGACGGAGAGACCTACGTGGGCGTGTGGATCGACGCGCCGAACGAGCCCGTCGTCGACGTGGTCACGCGCGCGCCGATGGCGGTGTCGCTCGTGGTGGACACCTCCGGCTCGATGAGCGGCGACAAGATCGAGAATGCGCGGATGGCGGCGTCGAGCCTGCTCGAGAGCCTCGCGGACGGCGACATCGTGTCGATCTACGCGTTCGCGAACGGCGTCGCGGAGGTCGCACCGCCCACGGTGATGGGCCCGGCCACGCGGGGGGATCTGATGAACCGCGTGCGCTACCTGCATGCTGGCGGCGGCACGAACCTCTACGGCGGCGTGTCGACGGGTCTGCAGCGGCTCGCGCAAGCGCCCGCTTCGCATCCGGTGCGGCGCATCTTCCTCGTGAGCGACGGGCAAGCGAACGTGGGGCCCTCGGACCCGCAGACGCTCGGTCACCTCGCGGCCAACGGCACCGAGCACGGCGCGCAGATCAGCGCGATCGGCGTCGGACTCGACTACGACGAGCACACGCTCGGCAGCCTCGCGGTGCAGAGCTCCGGTCGTCTCTGGCACCTCGAGCGTCCGCATCAGCTCGCGGCGATCCTCGAAGGCGAGGTGCAGCTCCTCGCGCGCACCGTCGCGACGAACGCGGTGATCGAGATCCACCCCGCGCCGGGCGTGACGATCCTCGAGCCGATGACGCCGGGCGCGAGCGTGCAGGGCAACGTGCTGCGCGTACCGCTCGGCACCGTGTTCGCGGGGCAGCACCGCGACGTGCTCTTCAAGGCGCGCGTCGACACCGCGCGTCCGGGCGCGCGCGAGCTCGCGACCGCGCAGCTCCGCTACGTCACGCCGGGCGCGACGACGACGCCGGCCACGCAGGTCGCGCCGCTCCGCTACGAGGTCGTGCGCGACACCCGGGCTGCGGAAGCGAGCGCGGCGCCGCGCGTCGTCGCGATGGTCGCGAACGTCGAAGCCGCGGTCGCGCAGCAACGCGCGGCGGAGGCGTTGATGCGCGGCGACCGCGTGGAGGCCGAGCGTCAGTTCCAGTTCGCCGACGATCGCATCGACGGCGCGCTCGCGGCGCCGGTCGACGCGGAGGTGCGCACGCGCTTGCAGTCGAGCCAGACGCGCCTGCGCGCGACGAGGGCTCGCGCGGCCGAAGCTCCGAGCCCCGCGGCCGCGCGAGGTGCGGCGCTCGACGCGTACGACAACGCGATGGAGGCCAGCGGCTACTGAGCGCACGCCCGATCGCATCGAACCTTGAGCCGAGCCCGCACGCGCACGACACTGCGCAGGTGCGGGCTGACGTTTCGAACCATGCCCCGTGGGGGAGGGTCTGGCGACGGACCCTCGGAGAGCTTCGTTCGATCGTCACGGTCCTCTCGACGCTGGCCCTCGGCTGCGCGGAGCCGACGACCGAGCTGCGCGTGACCTGCGAGGCGATCCACGCGGAGGGTCGCGCATACGGCTGCGAAGGGTATCTGGAGCACGAGAGCATCTTCCCGACGCGCTACGTGCTCGAGATCGACGCGACGCTCGACGCGGAGCCGGCGCCGCTCGACTCGATGGAGGTGACCCTCGCCCCCGAGGCGGTGTGCGGCATCGAGCGCGGGCCGCGGTGCGAGCTCGATCGCTGCGAAGTGACCCTGCGGCAAGACGTGCACGGCGTGTGCGGCGGCACGTTGAGCTTCGCCTCCGTCGACGGTCCTGTCGGGTCCGCGGGGTCAGCCGCGGACGGACCGCTCGTCACGTGCTGGGCGAGCCATCGCTCGCGCGACGAGCCGAGCTACCGAGAGGACGCCCGCGCCGCGCGGAGGCTCTGCGATCGACCGCGCGAGTGAGCGCGTCGTCGACGGAGCTCCGCGCGTGATTCGTCCGAGACGAGGCACGGAGCGCCGCGCGCTCGTCCGAGAAGCGAGCACGAGAAGCTGATAGGCTGGCGCGCGATGCAAGGAAAGCTCGTCGGTGGCCGCTACGAAATCGTCCGGCCCATCGCGGAAGGCGGCATGGGCGCGGTCTTCGAGGCCCGCCACCACATGACCAAGCGCGCGGTCGCGCTGAAGATCCTCTTCCCGCACGTCGGTCGAAACGACGGCGCGAAGCAGCGGTTCCTCCGCGAGGTGAGCGCGCCCGCCGCGATCGGCCACGAAGGCATCGTCGAGGTCTTCGACAGCGGCATCGATCCCGAGGACGGCTCGCTCTTCGTCGCGATGGAGCTCCTGCAGGGCGACACCGTGCGCGAGTGGCTCGAGAAGGGCGGGCACACCCGCGACGAGATCCTCGATCTCTTCGACCGCATCTTCGACCCGCTCGCCGCCGCGCACGCGCGCGGGATCGTGCATCGCGATCTCAAGCCCGAGAACGTCTTCCTGCATCGGAAGAAGGGCGAAGCGATCGTGAAGATCCTCGACTTCGGCATCGCGCGCGACCTCGACGCCAACGCGCAGAGCGTCACGCAGACGAGCGTCGCGATGGGCACGCCGCACTACATGGCGCCCGAGCAGGCGATGAGCGCGAAGAGCGTCGACGCACGCGCGGACGTGTGGGCCCTCGGCGCGATGCTCTACGAGGCGCTCACGGGGCGCACGCCGTTCGACGGAGAGACCGCGAGCGCGATCGTGGTCTACGTGTGCACGCAGCCGCACTCGCCGATCCGCTCGCTGCTCCCGGACCTCGATCCGAAGATCGCGGACCTCGTCGATCGCTGCCTCGCCAAGGATCAGAACCAGCGCCCGAAGGACGCGAGTGAGCTGCAGACGGCGCTGCGGGCGGCGCGGCCGGGGCGCGTGGTGCCGCCCACGATGGCGATCCCGGCGTTCTCCACGCCGACCACGCGCGACGGGAACGGCTTCGGCGGCGCGAGCTACTCGACCGGCACGCCGATGGGCACGCCGCCGCCGATGGGTGGCGCGATGGGCGGTGCTCCGATGGGCGGCCCGCCCGCGCAGACCGGACCGATGACCGGGATTCCGGCGCCCGCGTACGGGATGCCACCTTCCGCGACGCCCCCGACGAGCGGGCCCGTCGCGACTCCGAGCCCCTACGGGACCCCGCCGCCTTCGAGCGGAGGCCTCTTCGGTGCGCCCGCCGCGAGCGCGGGGTACGGCACTCCACCTCCGACCTCCGGTGGCTACGGCACCCCGCCGCCGTCGACGTACGGAACGCCCCCGGCCTCGAGCGGCTTCGGCGGCGCCCCCGCTTCCGGCTACGGTGCGCCTCCGCAGCCAGGTGTCTTCGGCGGCGCGAGCTCGCCGACCCCGATGGGTTTCGGGAGCCCCGTGGTCGCGCAGCCCGCGAAGAGCAACAAGGGTTTGATCGTCGCCGCGCTCGGCGGCGGGCTCGTCCTCGCGGCGCTCGCAGGCGTCGCGGTGTTCGTGGGGCTCGGCGACAACGAGTCGACCGACCCGCAGGCGATCGGTGGCCCGACGAGCACGACCGGCACGGATGTGACCGGAACGACCGGAACGACCGGAACCGGCGGGGTAAGCGCAGTGGCGACCGTGATCACCCCCGACGGCGGCGGTGAGCTCCTCGTCGACGGCATCTCGCAAGGCCCGGTCGCGAGCGGGAGCACGGTCGCGCTCGCGCCCGGCCCGCACACGTTGATCCTCCGCCGCGGCGGCAACGTGCACGCGACGCAGCAGGTGACCGCGGTGGCCGGACAGCCGCTCTCGGTCGATCTCTCGCGGCCCAGCGCCCCGACCACCGTGGGAACCACCCCGACCCCGACCGCCTCCGGCGCCATCCGAACCGGCCGCCTCGAGGCGGGCGACGTGACGCTCAACAGCGGAGAGTTCCAAGACACCTACACGTTTCAATGGACGCAGGGCACCGTCGTCCGGGTCGAAGCACGCAGCACCGAGTTCGACACCTACTTGATCGTCAAACCGCCCACCGGCGCGCAGATCGACAACGACGACATGGCGCAAGGCAACCGCAACGCGGGGCTGGACGTGAACGTGACGCAGACCGGCACGTGGACGGTGATCGTGACGAGCTTCCGCGCCGGCGAGGTCGGCGCCTACGACCTCGAAGTGCGCTGATCTCGAAGACGGATCCTCGAAACGAAGAAGGGCCCCACGGATCGCGTGGAGCCCTTCTTCGTTTCACCGGCCTTCCACCGGTTCTCGTCGGTGTCCGTTCGTATCGTTCGTTCGTCGGCTCAGCCGCCGAAGCCGAAGTTCAAGCTGCCGCCCACGAAGAAGCCGCTGAAGAGGTCGAAGCCGCCGTCCACGCGGATCATGAGCTGCTTGATCGGCTTGAAGCGCAGCGCGAGGTGCGGGAGCGAGGCGCGGAACCAGACGTTCGGGACGCTGCCCCCCTGGGTCCAGCGGCGCGCGCGGGCGCCGAAGTGACCGCCGTCTTCGCCGTCCGCGACGCTGGTGGGGTCGCAGAACGCGTTGGGGGGGTTCGACGGACCGACGCAGCGCTCCCAGCCGTTGCCGACCCGGTACGCCTCGGTGCGGATCATGTCGCCGAAGACACCGCCCACGCCGAGCCCGATGCCGTATTGGATCGCGAACCAGTCCGTGAACTCCGTGCTCCAGAGGAAGCTGACGCTGACGGCGACCATCTTCAGATCGCTGTCGATGATCTCGGTCTCGGTGTCCTCGTCGCCCGCCCCGCGGAACGGGCCATTCACCGCGTAGGTCTGGTAGTAGAGGCTCGTGACGATGTCGAACGCGTCCTTGCGGTACGTGAACTGAAGACCGATGCCCGGATTGTTCGTCTTCGTCGACTCATCCGTGAAGAGATTCAGGATGAAGCTCGGCGTGAAGGTGTGCCAGTACGCGGCCCCGAGGAAGAAGTAAGCCGCGGTCGGATCCTCGTAAGGATCCGTCCCCGAGCGCGCCTGCTCCACGCCGAGGCGTTCTTCCGCGAGCACCTGCTCGTCTCCGAGCCGACCCGACTGCTCGAGGTCGGTGGTGTCGATCGCATCCCCGGGCGGTGTCTCCGCGCCGTCCGTGGCCGCCGGATCCGCCGTTCCGTCCGTCGCGGCGCCATCGCCCGCGCCATCCGTTTGCGCGCGCGCCGGCGACACCAGCAGCGCGAGCACCACCAAGCCCAACCAAGCTCTGACAAGCATGCGTCTCTCTCCCTCGGCCGACCTCGCCCACGCGCGTCTTCCCTCGCGCGCGCCGATAGTTCACCCGCCACGCCTGACTTGTCGAACTTTTCAGTGACGACCGTCATTGGGCGCCGCCAACCGCCCTGCACCAACCACCGTCATTGGGTGTGCGAGGCCGCGCGCCCAGCCGCGCCGCCGAGGCTCGTCAGCGCTCGGGCTTCGCCTCCATCCGCACCGCGTACGACCCCGTCTGCCCCGACTGGAACGAGTTCGCCCAGACCACGTACGTCCCCCGCGCCGGAGCCCGCAACGAGATGCGCGCCGTCGTGGAACCTTCCTCCGCGTCGTCGTTCTGCCGCAGGAAGTCCGCGTCGGACGCGCCCACCCGCCGGAGCTGAAGGAACGGGTCGAGCTCCGTCGAGGTCATCTCGACGCGGATGCGCCAGCCTTTCTCGGCGTCGAAGCGGTACTCGTCGAAGAACGAGCCGTCCGCGTCGTGGCGTCGGTCGCCCTCCTCCAAGCGGCCTTCGTGCGTGCGATCGACCGGGTCGAGCGCACAGCCGACGAGCGCGCCGGCGAAGAACAAGGCGAACGTCGAAGCCCGGCACGTCACGCGGCTCGTCACGAAGATCATCGGAGGATCACCCCAAGCTTCGCCGCTCACGCTCAACGCAACGACGTCAGCGCGCGCCCGCCGTCGATCGACACGCGGTCGCCCGTGATCCAGCCCGCCTCGTCGCTGGCGAGGAACGCGACGAGCGCCGCGACCTCCTCCGCCGTCCCGACGCGTCCGAGCGGATGCGTGGCCTTTCCGCGCTCGAGGAACGCCGCGTAGGCCGCGTCGTCCATGCCGCTCGCGCGATGCAGCTCCGTGACCACCACGCCCGGGTTGATCGCGTTCACGCGCACGCCCTTGCTGGCGAGCTCCATCGCGAGCACCTGCGTCATCATGTCGAGCGCGGCCTTGCTCGTGCAGTACGCGAGCAGGCCCGGATAGGGCCGGAAGCTCGCGACGCTCGAGACGTTGAGGATGCTCGCGCCGCGACCGGCGGCCGCGGAGGCGACGAGGAGCGGCGTCGCGAGGCAGGTCAGATCGTAGACCGCCTCCACGTTCACGCTCATCAGCTTCGACCACACCTCGGGCTTGGGCTCGAGCGCACCGTCGAAGCCGATCGCGCCCGCGTTGTTCACGAGCACGTCGAGGCCCCCGAACGACTCTTCGATCGCGCCCATCACTCGCACGTTGTCCTCGTGGCTCGTGTGATCGGCGACGAACGCGCGCACGTCTGCGAACGCCGAGATCGCAGCGGTCGCTTCTTCGAGCCGATCCGCGCGGCGCCCCGTGATGGCGAGCTTCGCGCCCTCCTTCGCGAGCCGCTCGGCGATGGCGCGCCCGAGGCCACTGGTCACGCCCGTGACGAGCGCGCGTCTGTCGGTGAAGCGAGTCATGGCGCGCGAACGTAGCAGACCGCGCGCGAGGCTCGATGCCCACGGGCGGTTCGACGCGCTCCGTCGGGAGCTGACGAGCTTCCTCGACGCGTTCGAAGCTCACGTCCGCCGCACGTCGCGTCGAACGTCACCGCCTCGCGAGGTCGTTCGAGGTCCGGTGCGTCGGTCCACTCGCAGACGTGCTATGCGCGCGGCATGGCCTCGAAGGACGTGGTGATCGTCGGCGGTGGCGTGATGGGCTGCGCGAGCGCGCTCCGGCTCGCGCAGGCTGGGCTCTCGGTCACCGTGCTCGAGCGCAGCGTCCCCGGCGCAGAAGCCTCCAGCGCCGCGGCCGGCATCCTCGGCCCCGCGGTCGAAGCGCACCACGGGCACGGCGAAGGACACCCCCACCCCGGACGTCGCCCCGCGCAGGACACGTTGCTCACCCTGGGTCTGCGCAGCCGCGAGCTGCACGCGAGCCTCGCGCGCGAGCTGCGTGACGACCACGGCATCGACGTCGGCTTTCGCCGCTGCGGCGTGATGCGCGTCGCGGTGCGCGAGGACGAACGTTCGGCCCTCGCGACGCACGCGGCGCTCTTGCGCGGGCGCGCGCTCGTCGACGCGATCGACGGCGACGAAGCACGCCGCCGCGAGCCTGCGCTCGGGCCGGCGGTGCTCGAGGCGATCGATCTGCCGGAGGAAGCGCAGCTCGATCCGCCGAGCCTGCTCGACGCGCTCGCGATCGCGGCGGAGCGCGCGGGGGTTCACTTCCGCACCGCCACCGTGCACGGCGTGCTGGTCGAGAACGACCGCGCGCACGGCGTGCGGCTCGACGGCGAAACCCTCGGCGCCGATCACGTGGTGGTCGCCGCCGGAAGCTGGACCAGTTTGGTGCCCGGTCTGCGCCTCGACGCCGCGCGTGTGCACCCGGTGCGTGGACAGATCCTGACGACCCGCACGAGGCCGCCAGTCTTCCGTCGCGTGGTCTTCGGCGCGGGTGGCTACGTCGTCACTCGCCCCGATGGACGCGTGCTCTGCGGCTCCACCGAGGAGCGTGTGGGCTTCGCGCGCGAGGTCACCTTCGCCGGGCTCGCGCGCATCGTGGAGCTCGCGACCACCCTCGCGCCGCGCCTCGCCGACGCCCCCGCCGAAGAGCATTGGTCGAGCTTTCGCCCGGGCACCGCGGACGATCTGCCGCTCGTCGGCCCGGCCGGCCCCGAAGGCCTCTGGCTCGCGAGCGGCCACTACCGCAACGGCATCCTGCTCGCACCCATCACCGCCGAGCTCGTGCGCGACGCGATCCTTGGCGAGCCGCTGCCCGAAGAAGCGGCTGCGATCGATCCCAGGCGCTTCCTCGCGTGAGCCCGTCGGCCACGCAGCCTCGATCGCGCAGGCCCGACACTCCGACCGCCGAGCAGTGTCGTGCTAAGGAAGGAGTCAGATGATCACTCGACTCCGGCTGACGAACTTCCGCAGCGTCGGGCGCGACGTCGACCTCGCGCTCGGTTCGCTCAACGTGCTCGTGGGTCGCAACGGCAGCGGCAAGAGCAACGTACTTCGAGCGCTCACGTTCCTCCGAGATGCAATGCGTCTCGGGCTTCCTGGAGCGGTCACCCACGCCAACGGCATCGACGCCGTACGTCGCCACAGCAAAGGCCACCCGCACAACGTTCGAATCGCGCTCGATCTCCAAATCGACGATCAGCCAGCCGCATACGAAATCGAGCTGACGGGTGACAGCGTCCAAGAGTACCGGGTCAAACTGGAGCGGGCCTCGGTCGGAGGTGTCGGTTTCGAGGTGCGCGACGGTGAGTTCACCGGCCCCGAGAACCTTCGCCCGAACGTGGACGCCCAGTCACTCGCTCTGACCTCGCTGGGCGGCGACCTCCGGCTCCGACGGCTGTGGGAAACGCTCGCCAACACGGCGGTGTACACCATCAACCCGAGCGAGCTTCGCAAGCCGCAGAAGTTCATCAGCGAGACCCCGATGCTCTCGGAAGGCGAGAACTGGGTCTCGGTGCTCCACACCCAGAGCGGTGCGGGGTGGAAGCGCGACCTGGTCGCCGCGCTCACGAAGCTCACCGGCGACATCGATGACTTGAAGGTGACCAAGGCAGCCAGCTTCCTCGTGGCGGAGTTCCACCACGTCGGCGACTCGAAGTCCAAACGCTGGTTCCCGGCGGAGCGTGAGTCGGATGGCACCCTCCGCGTCGCGGGTATCTTGACCGCGTTGCTCCAGGAGCCGTCGCTTCCGGTGATCGGAATCGAGGAACCCGAACAAACGGTACATCCTGGAGCGCTGCCGATTCTCTACGACCACCTGCTCGAAGCGAGTACGCGGTCGCAGGTGGTCGTCACCACCCACAGTCCGATCCTGCTGAACTACATCAACCTCGATCAGTGTCGAGTGTTCATCGTCGGACGCGGAGAGCATGGCACCCAAGCGCAGCCGCTCGCAGAACCACAACGCAAGTCCGTCGCCAACGACCTCCTCTCTCTCGGCGATCTGATGTTGGCGGGCGAGCTTCAACTCGAGCTGCCGTGGGGCGAACCGGAATGACGCAGCGACGCTACGTGCTCGTCGAGGGGCACGGCGAAGTCGACGCGATCGGGAACTTGCTGACGCGCATGACGACACGCCTGGGTGACTTCGTGCCCTGGGCGAAGCCGCTCCGGTGGCTCAACCTTCACCAATGGAGCTCGCCTCGGTCGGGGGGAGTCCGCGCGGGAGTGGAGCACATTCGCAACAAGGCGGACGCATCGGGCCTGCTCATCATCCGCGACGAAGACGACGGCTGCCCGCGCGAGCTCGCGCCGAAGATCGCCGATGAGATCCGCGGTTTGGGAGCCCCGTTCCCGACGGCGTACGTGCTGCTCAAGCCGGAGTACGAGGTGATCTTCTTGCCGTGCTTGTCCCTGCTGGCGGGGCGGGACATCGACGGACGCCCGGGGCTCGAGGAGGGGGCTCGATGGGACGGTGAGCACTGGGAGTCGCGGCGCGGGGTCAAGGAGTGGCTCTCGAAACGGTTCCCGAAGGGGCGAAACTACAAGCCGACGGTCGATCAGCTCGCCATGACGCGCATGGTCGACCTCGACGTCTTGTCCGCTGCCGACGTGCCGTGCTTTGGCACCCTCGAGCGAGCGTTGCAGTTCCTCGTCACCCCTTCGGCATCGGGCGCGTACCCGCCGCCTGCAGCCACCCCATCGTGACCGCCTTCGACACCATCGAGCACCGCTTCGTCGCCAACGACCTCGCGCACCACGTCGTCGAGTGGCGGCCGCGGCAGACGCACGCGACGATGGTTCCAGGTGTGCGAAGCCAGCCGCAGACGGTGCTGCTCGCGCATGGCTTCCTCGATCTCGCGTGGAGCTGGCGTCCGCTCGCGGAGCGGCTCGCGTCGCGCGGCTTCCGTTGCGTGGCATGGGATTGGCGCGGGCACGGCGAGACCGATCACGTCGGCGCGGGCGGCTACTACCACTTCCCCGACTACGTGCTCGATCTGGAGGAGCTCTTCCCGCAGCTCGTGAGCGACCCCGACGAGCGCGTGCACCTCGTCGGGCACTCGATGGGCGGCACCGTGGCGACGATGTTCGCGGGGCTCCGCGCCTCGAAGCTCCGCACGCTCACGCTCGTCGAAGGCATCGGTCCCCCGCCCTACCCGCTCGAGCGCACGCCGGAGAAGTTCGAGGCGTGGCTCGACGGGATGGCGAAGCTCCGCAGCAAAGACGAACGCGCGATGCCGAGCCTCGACGCGGTGCTGGATCGCATGCGCGTGCAGAGCCGCAAGCTCGACGACGCCCTCGGCCGCTTCCTCGCGGAGAAGAGCACGCGCGCGCTCGACGACGGCAGCTACGCGTGGCGCTTCGATCGACGCCACCGCACGACCGCGCCGATGCCCTTCCGCACCGAGATCTTCGCGGCGTTTCTCGAGCGCATCACGGTCCCCACCCTCTACGTCGCGGGCGAGAAGGGCTTCCGGCTGCCCGACGAAGACGCGCGCCTCGCGCTCGTGAAGGCGCCGTGGACGAAGCACGTGATCGGGGGCGCGGGGCACATGCTCCACCGCGAGGAGCCCGACGCCCTGGCGGAGGCCTGGCTCGCGTTCACGCGAGGGTGACGGCCGCAGCTCGGCTCCGAACCCATGCGGCGCGCCTGGAGCGCTTGCGTTAGTCTTTGCGCGTGAGCTTCGGCCCCCTCGACATCCTCCTCATCATCGTCGGCATCTCGATCCTCGTGATCGTGCACGAGTCGGGTCACTACCTCGCCGCGCGTGCCTTCAAGATGCGCGTGCTGCGGTACTCGATCGGCTTCGGGCCCACGCTCTTCAAGTACCAGCCCAAGGGCAGCCCGACCGTCTTCCAGGTCGCCGCGATCCCCTTCCTCGCCTACGTGCAGATCGCGGGCATGAACCCGCACGAGGACGTCGATCCGAAGGACCCCGGCCTCTTCGGCAACAAGAGCGTCTTCGCGCGCGTGGTGACCATCGCCGCCGGCCCCTTCGCGAACTACCTCTGCGCGTCGTTGCTCGTGTTCCTCATCGGGCTCTCCGGCTGGCCGCAGCTCTGGCTGCGCGTGCTGACCCCCGACGATCCCCGCGCGACCGCGACCGCCAGCGGACCGATGGTGGTCGGCGACGTGCTCGAAGGCGTCGCGCAGGACGCGGGTGTGGTCCCGGGCGACGTCTTCGTGGAGGCGAACGGTCGCGCGATCCGCGACGTGCGCGATCTGATCGAGGTGACGGCGCCGCGCGGCGGGCAGGTGACGACGTACGTGATCGAGCGGGACGGCGAGCGGCGCACGTTCGAGATGACGCCCGCCCTCGGTGCCGACGGCGTGGGCCGCATCGGCGTCGCGGCGGAGCCGGTGTACGTGCAGTTCGAGCTCGGCGAAGCCGCCGAGTCCGCGATCACGTTCCCGTGGCGCCTCACCGTCATGCAGCTCGAGGGCATGGCGAAGATGGTGCGAGACGCCGACACCTCGCAGATCGGGGGACCGGTCGCGATGGGAAAGATGATCGGCGACGCCGCGCAGAGTGGGCCGACGGACTTCTTCGCGGTGCTCGCGCTCCTCTCGACCGCGCTCGGGCTCTTCAATCTCCTTCCGTTGCCTGCGCTCGACGGTGGACGCCTCGGCTTCCTCGGCTTCGAGCTGATCACGCGACGGCGCGCGAACGAGAAGCTCGAGGCGATCGTGCACACGGTGGGGATCGTCTTCTTGCTCTGCGTGATCGTGCTCGTGACCATCCGCGACATCTTCGGGGGACCCAGCGCGCCCGAAGAAGCCGCGACGCCGTCGACGAGCACGAGCACCGCGAGCCCGAGCACGAACGCGCCGAGCACGAACGCGCCGAACACGGGCGCGCCGAGCACGGACGCGCCGAGCACGGGCGCGCCGAACGCGAACGCGAACGCGAACGCGCCGAGCCCGACCGACACCTCGATGCAGGCCGCCACCGAGTGAGCGCATGAGGCGCACGCCGCTCCTCGTCTTGCTCCTCGCGACGATCGCGCACGCCGACGTCGTGCTGCACGAGTACATCCCGAACGCGGGCGACGCCGAGCTCGACGCCGTGCTCGGACCTGGCGGCGAGCCGGCCGCGATCGTCTACGACGACACGATCCTCACCGCGCCGGAGGGCGGCGCGCGACGCGACGACGAACGTGCGATGAGCGCGATGCCCGGCGACGGCGAAGGCCGCGAAGAGGAAGGCCGACGCTCCCCCACGTTTCGTCCCGACCGCGTCACCTCGCTCGAAGGCACCCTCGGCTACTTCGAGACGTTCACCCCCGCGATCGCACCCTTCAAGCGCGTGAGCGCGCTCGACGCGGTCGTGACGATGGACGGCAGCACCCCCGTGCTCGGCGTGTCGAGCCTTCGCACCTCGCGCTTGCCCGTCGAAGGCGCGAGCTCCACGCCGCCGGACGCACGCGAGCGCGAGCGCTTCTGGGGCAGCGTGGTGCTCGACTTCCACGCGGGCGCGATCGTCCCCTTGCCCTCCGTCTCACCGGAGTCGCGCATCCTCACGCTGCGCACCGAGCGCCTCTACTCGAGCGCTGGCGCCTCGAGCGCCGACGGCACGAGCGCGGGCGACGAAGTGGACCTCGAGATCCACCGCGACGACGCCGGCAGCTACTTCGCGGTCGCGCCGCCCGGCGTGCGCAGCGAAGTACGCGTCGTCTTCCTGACCGACGCGCCGAAGGACTACTTCCGCATGGCGGAGCTGCCCGACGTGCCTTCGGACACCTTCGCCGACGAGGTCTTCGCGCTCGAGCCCCGCGTGCGCGAGGACGCGCTCCTCTTCGCGCGCGAGCTCGGGCTCTCCCCCGGGCAGTCGTACCGCCGCACGCTGCCGATCCTCGTCGAGCACTTCCGTAGCTTCGAGGAGTCGGACGAGCCGCCGCCGTCGACGGGGAACATCTTCCTCGACCTCGCGCGCGGCATGAAGGGCGTGTGTCGACACCGAGCGTACCCCTTCGTGATCACCGCGCAGGCGCTCGGGATGCCCGCGCGTTTCGTGCAGAACGAAGCGCACGCGTGGGTCGAGGTGAAGCTCCCGCAAGGCGACGTGCCGGGCTGGTTGCGCATCGATCTCGGCGGCGCAGCGGCCGGGCTCGACGCACACGGCGCGGAAGACCGCCCGCTCCATCGCCCGACCGGCGAAGACGTCTTGCCGCGCCCCGCGCCCTACGTGCGCAGCTACTCGCAGCTCGCGGGCAACGTGCGTGGCCTTCGCCGCGACGCACCCGGCGCGAACGCGTCGAACGGCACGACCGGCGATCCCTCGACGAACGCGAGCCATCCGAGCGCGAGCCCGAACCCCGATCCGAGCACGCCCGCGACGCCGACACCGCCCACGAGCCCGATCCCCGCGAACGAGCCGAGCCCGCCGAGCACGGATCCGCTGAGCGCGCTCTTCTCCACGCCCGAGCCCACGCGCCCCGTCGCGCGCCCGTTGCGGCTCACGGTCGAAGGTCGCGAGTTCGAGGTGCTGCGTGGTCGACGCCTGGAGCTGGTCGGGCGCGCGCTCGATCCCGACGACGTGGGCGTCGCCGGCCTGCGCGTGGAGGTGGTCGCGCGCGGCACCATCGAGCGCCTGCTCGGCGTGACGGTCACGCGCGAAGCTGGGCACTGGCAGGCGAGCGTCGGGGTGCCTCCCGAGCTGCCGGTCGGCGACTACACGCTCGTCGTGCGCACCCCCGGCAGCGATCGTTATTTCCCCGCCACCGCTCGCTGATCGTCGCGCGCACCCAGCGCGGGGAGAGACCCAGCGCGGGAAGAGCGAGGAGAACCCGTGCGAGGAGAACCGTGCGAGGAGGCCCCGAACCGGGAGACCCACGCGCCGGAACCCGATGCGCGATGCGCGGAGCCCAGAGCGCGGTGCTATCCTCCCGCTCCGCCCGTGAGCCGCGACAGCAGCATCGAGGGCCGCGAGCTCGGCGCGTATCGGCTGGGCCGTCGGCTCGGCGCCGGAGGCATCGGCGCCGTCCACGCCGCGACGCACGTGCGCACCGGGCGCGCGTACGCCGTGAAGGTGCTGCTGCCCGACGCGGCCGACGACGCGACCTCCGCCGCGCGCTTCCGTCGCGAAGCCGAGGCGCTCGCCGCGGTCGGTCACGCGGGCATCGTCGCCGTGCACGACTTCGACGTCACCGACGACGGCGTCGCGTACCTCGTGATGGACAAGCTCGAAGGCGAGGACCTCGACGCTCGCCTCGCGCGCGGGCCGCTCTCGCTCGCCGCCACGCAAGACCTCCTGCACCAGGTCGGCTCCGCCCTCGCCACCGCGCACGACGCTGGCATCCTGCACCGCGATCTCAAGCCCTCGAACGTCTTCCTCGCGCGACGCCCCGGTATGCCCGAGCGCGCGGTGCTGCTCGACTTCGGGCTCGCGAAGTTGATGGAGGGTGAGCACGCGAAGCTCACCGCGACCGGCGCGACGATGGGCACGCCGATGTACATGTCGCCGGAGCAGGCGCAGGGCCTGCCCGTCGATCGCCGCACCGACGTCTACGCGCTCGGCGCGGTGCTCTTCGAGTGCCTCACCGGTCGGCCACCCTTCGACGGCCCCCACGTCACGGCGATCCTCGCGAAGGTGCTCACCGCGCCACCTCCGCGGTTGCGCGACTGGAACCCCGAGCTCCCACGCGGGCTCGACGACGTGATCGTGCGCGCGCTCGCGAAGGATCCGGGCGAGCGGCCCGCGAGCGTGCCCGCGCTGGTCGCGGCGGTGAACGAAGCCATCGGAGACGCGCCGTCCGACGTCGCGAGCGCGGGAGCTCCGCGTGGGGTTCCGCCCACGCAGGTCACGCCGATGGTCGTCGAGGTGAAGCGCACCGAGCCGAGCCGACGACGCGGCCTCTGGATCGGCGGCGTGACCGCGCTCGCGCTCGTCGGCGCGGGCGTCGCGTGGTGGACGTTTCGCACGCCCGTCGAGCCGACCGTCGCGCCGGCGATCGCGCCGGTGCGAGTGCGCCCGGCCGAGTCGTCCGACCCATCGCCCGCGAGCGACCCGAGCGAGCCGACGACCGAGAGCCCGGGCGAGCTCGAGAGCGCGAACACGAACGCGAACACGAACGCGAACACGAACGCGAACACGAACGCGAGCATGCGCGCGAGCACGAACACGAGCATGAGCGCGAACGCCCCGACGCCCCCCCACACGAACGAGCCGACGAGCGAGAACCGACCGAGCACCGGCGCGACGAGCGCGACCACGAGCCCGGCCCCGACGCGAGCGACGTCGCACACGCCATCGACGAGCCCGCTGCGCGATCGCTCGCACGTCGACCTCGGATCGCTCGGCGCCGCCGGCGTGATGCAGCAACTGCCGCGAGCGCGCCTCGTCCTCGCTCGCGAAGCTCGAGGGCTCGAGCACGAGCGTCCACACACCTGCGCGATGCCACCCGATCACGCTGCGCTCCGAATCATGCCCGGTGGCGCCGCGTTCGCGGCCGAGATCCTGTCGTCGCGCTCCGAGCTCTGCCGCACCACGCCCGCCGTCGACGCCAACCGGCGCGCGCATCGAGCCTTGCTCGCCCGCGCCGAGGCCCACCTCGCGCGCCTCGAAGCCGCGGCGAGACGCTGAGGGGCCGAACCGCGAAGGCTCGCACCGTCTGGCGACGAACCGTCTGGCGACGAACCGTCTGGCGACGAACCGTCTGGCGACGAACCGTCTGGCGACGAACCCAAACGCTCAAGCGGTGGGTTGCAACGCGGCCAGCCGCTCTCGCGCGCGCGGCGGTAGATCCGCGAGCAACGCGTCCACGAGCTGCCGATCGAGGTAGCGCTCCTCGCGACGCCCGTCCTCGTGCTCGAGCTTCAACGAGAGCTCGCGCGGGGTCGGGCTCCGACGCGCGATCTCGTCCACCGTCGGCGCGAAGCGCTCCACGAGGTGCGCGAGCAGCGCACCCGGATCGTCCGCGAGCAGGTCGACGCCGCCGAGCTCCGCCGCGCTCACGGTGACGCGCCGACGATGCGCCTCCTGCCCCACCCGCTGCAGCACCGCGAAGAGCCCCGAGAGCTTCTCCACGTCGCTCGGCACCGCGGGGAACAAGCTCGCGCCCTCGCTCTGCGGTCGCTCGATGTGCGCGTAGATCCCGTCCTCTTCGACCTCGAGCTCCAGCGAGAGCGGCGCCTTGGTCCCGTCGAGCTTCTTCGCGATCTCCACCGTCGCGCGCCGCGCCTCGACTTGCGCCGACAGCAGGTAGTGATCGCCGACCCGCACCATCTCGCGCGTCATGTCGCGGCGAAAGAGCTTCTTCTTCATGCCGACCTGCAGCGAGTCGAGCTCGTCCGAGATCGACGCGAGCCGCCGCGGCTCCTGCCACGCGTCGAGCCCCTTCGATGACACCGCGTAAACGATCGACACGTCGGCCAGCCGATGCCGCAGCGAGACCGCGTAGCGCCCCTCCACCAGCTTCAGCTCGAGCGCCTCGAGCGACGCCCCGAGCTCGTCGTGCAGCAGGAACGTGCGCAGCTCTTCGCGCGCGCGCTCCATCGCGGACGCCGCCGAGTCCGCGCTCGCCGCGTTCGCGCGCTTGAGCTCGGTCTTGATCGCCTCCGCGCGCTCGTGGGCGCTGCGCCGCGCGTGCGTGAGGAGTTGCTCCCCCATCGCGCGCGCCTCCGCATGCTCGGCCGTCAACGCGATCGTCTCGATCGCGGCCTCCGCCTCGCTCGTGAAGCGCACGAGGTGCGTGAGTGCCTCCTTCGCGTCCGCCACCCGCGCGCGCATCGCGGCCGACTCCATCTCCGCCACGTGCAGCGCACGCGCCGCCTCGCTGCCGTGGCGCAGCAGGAGCCGCAGCGCGTGAAGGAAGTCGTAGCGCCACGGGAAGGGCTCGGAGTCGCCGTAGAGAAAGCGCACCGCGCGCAACCGTAGCACCCCGCCGCGCTGGCTCGACGCGCAGCATCCGAGGTCCGTGTCTGCACTTCGGATGGCCACGCCACCCTTGGTGCTCGGGCACCCACGCGGCACGGAAGCGTCGAGGTCCACCGCAGAGCGGAGCATCGATCGTGGCGTACCCAGGTCGAGCGCGCGCCCCACGACGTCGCTCCGGCCTTGACCGCACGCCATTCTGCTTCTACGAACCTTTCAAAGATTTCTGAAACCTCCGGACATTCACATGAGCCGCTCCCAGTCCGCCCCCGATTCCACCGCCCTCACGCCCGTCTTCGACGCCGAGCGCGAGGTCGTGGAGGTCGTGGGGCGCCTGATGGAGTTCTGGGGGTTTCGTCGGCATCTCGGGCGGACTTGGGCCGTCCTCTACCTTTCGCCCGAGCCGCTCACCGCGAACGACCTCGCGGACCGGCTCCAGCTCAGCGCGAGCGCGATCAGCCTCACCGTCGGCGAGCTGCTCCAGTGGGGCGCGGTGAAGAAGACGCGCGTGCCGGGCGATCGGCGCGACTTCTTCGTGGCGGAGACGAGCATCTGGAAGCTCGTCACGCGGGTGCTGAGCCAACGTGAGCTCGCGCTCGTGCGCGACACCGCCGAGACGCTGGTGCGCGCTGCGGCGGCGCTGGACGCCGGACGTCGAGCCGGTCAGATCGACGCGGCTCGCGCGCGCTTCGTGCGCAAGCGGATCGACAAGCTTCGGCTGCTCTCCTCGGTGGGAGAGCGGCTCCTCGGTGCCTTCGTGTCGGGCCGGACGTTGGACGTCGGCGCGGTGCGCGAGGTCGCCGATCGAGACGGCATCGACGTGAGCGTCGATGGCGACGAGGGCGGCGCCGACGCGTGAGACGCGAGCGTCGCGAAAGAAACGTGCGGGTGCCTAGCAGCCCGTGGAAGAACTCTTCGAGTCCTTCGACGGACTGCCTCTTCTTTCTGGGGTCTTTCAAAAAGACCCCCTCCAGTGGGCAAAGCCCACCGGAGCCTCCCCCAAAACACGCGCCTCCGTCGAAGAACGAGGTTCTTCGACGGGCTGCCAGTGCACCCGGAGTGAGAGCAATCGAGCGCGGCGGACGAGCGGCTCGCAAAGCCGGCCGAGCTTCCATCAGGAGCGGACCATGTCGCTGATCGGTGCAGCGCGAGCCGGATGCGCAGGGCCAAGGGAGCCTCGCGCGACGCCTCGCGGAGCTCGGAGAGCTGGTGCGCTGGGACATGCGCGCGGTGGAGGAGGCGCTCGACGAGCTGCCGCCCGCCGCCGACGTGGTGCGCAAGAGCGCGCATCACCTCCGCCTGCGTCCGATGTGCGTCGCGGTCGCCGCGCGCTGCGGCACCGGCTTCGACGCGCGCGGGCGGGATCTCGCGGTCGCGGTCGAGCTGGTG
This sequence comes from Myxococcota bacterium, assembly GCA_025453555.1. Classification (GTDB taxonomy): domain Bacteria; phylum Myxococcota_A; class Polyangia; order Polyangiales; family Houyiibacteriaceae; genus JACKEH01. Next base: position 31,055 of record JALOQC010000089.1, read on the forward strand.
CATTGCGCGACGCTGCTGCACGACGACGTCGTCGACCTCGGCGACCAGCGCCGCGGCGCGCCGGCCGCGCGCCTCCTCTTCGGGAACGCCGCCTCGATCTTCGCGGGCGACTGGCTGCTCGTGCACGCGCTCAAGCGCGTCCGCGCGGTGCGCGTCGACGGCACGCTCGAC
>JALOQC010000469.1 GCA_025453555.1 Myxococcota bacterium
GCCCGTGCACTGGATCTGCGGGCCGTTGCCGTTGACCACGATCGTGACCTGCCCCGTGAGGAGCGCGTCGTCCTGGGTGGGTGGCGCGACGGTCGCGGTGACGACGTAGGTCCCGTCCTCGAAGTAACGGAAGCGGTTGCCGCCGAGGGTGTCGTCGGCTGCGGGCTCGCTGACCATGTCCACGATCGCGTCGGTCACGACGTTGTCGAAACGATCGGTGACGATCGCCGCGACCTCGACGACCTGACCCGTCGCGTAGACCGGCTGGTCGGGCACCTTGGAGAGCGCGAGCGCGGCCGGGAGGCTCGGCAGCACCTCGACGCGTTCGGTGGTCGAGGTCGCACCCGCGAGCTCGCACGCGACGTCGTAGATGCCCGAGCGCGTGAACGTCCCCGTGAGGCCGTCGAGCGTGTTGCCAGGATCGGTGGGGCTCACCGCGACGCTGGGGGCAGCGTCGAGGATCGCGTTGCCGTAGGCGTCGACCACGTCGCAGGTGACCGCGATCGACTCGCCCGCTTCGATCTGCGCGCGGTCGACGGTGGTGGTCACGGACGCGGGCGCGCCGGGGAGGATGCGGACGATGGCGGGGCTCTCGTCGGTGAGCATCAGGTCGGGGAAGGCGCAGCTGATCTCCACCTCGCCGGCGACGGCGGCGACGATGTCGGTGCCGTCGCGAACGACCGAGGCCTCCGGCGCCACGCGGATGCGAGGCGTGCGGCCGCGCGAGGAGAACTCTTCGCCGCGATCGTCGACGATCACGCAGCTCACCGCGATGATGTCGCCCGCGCGCACCTCGGCGGGCGCCATCGTCTGCACGAGCACCGGGTTGCGGATCTCGGCCGGCGCGAAGCCGCCGTCCGGCAGGAGGATGTCGCCGTCCGGCGCGGGGATCGGGTCGGACTTGCCGCCTCCACACGCCACGAAGAGCACGACCGCGCAGGCCACGCCGAGCCTCGACACCTTCCAAGTCATCGGCACCTCCAGCTCGCGCCCCCGCGAGCAAGCCCAGCACGACCCGCGAGCACCCCGCCTCGGGTCGAGCGACATCCCCTGCCGGATCGGCAGACGCCACAGGGTATCGGGATCGGTGCGCGCTCCGCAATGAACCCGGTTCGTGAGCGGGGCTCGAAAGGCGACCGTGGGAGGTGGGCAGGACGCGAGCGCGTTCCGTGGCGAGTCACGCCGGTCGAGCGCTGAACGAGCGCCGACGTCGGCCAGCTCCCACGTGGGCTCGCCGCTTCGGCACTTCAGCCCAGCACGTCAGCCCAGCACGTCAGCCCAGCACGTCAGCCCAGCACGAGCCGGGGGCGCGCGAGCACGCCATTGCGGCCGTTCACGCGCGCGGGCTCGAGGGCGAGGGTACGATCCGCGTCACCGGAGAAACACGTCGGCGGGCCGCAACCGTCCGCGTCGCCGAGGAAGGGGTCGCCCGCGAAGTAGAGCTGCGTGACGAGGCGGTCGACGCCGTCCGCGGTCCAGACGCGGACGTGCAGGTGCGCGGGGCGAGGTCCCGCTGCGGTCTCGTAGTAGCCGGGCACGATCGACTCGAGCGCGAAGGAGCCCTCGGCGTCGGTGGTGACGCGCCCGCGCAAACGAAAGCCCGAGTCGATCGCGGACGGGTAGTTGCCCTCCGCGTCGGCCTGCCAGACGTCGAGCACGAAGCCGGAGAGCGGCCGACACCGCGCGTCGACGAGGCGGCCCTGCACGAACAGGCGCTGGCCTGGCTCGTCGAGCGGGGCGAGCTCCGCGCGGCTCGGGGCGCCATCTTCGAAGAAGGGTCCGAGCGCGTCGCGGCGCGAAGGCGCGCAGCTCTCGATCCCGCCGTCGGTGCCGAGCATGCCAGCGTCGAGCGCGCCGTCGAGCGGGCCGCCATCGAGACCTGCGTCGAGTCCGAGCCCGCCGTCGTCGCGCAGGGAAGGTGCGCCACACGCCGCGAGGGCGATCGGGCTCGCCCCGAGGAGCTGAATCATTCGTCGTCGAGGGAGCATGTGGGCGGTGGTCCTTTTCGTCGTGAAGCGTTCGGTTCGGCTCGAGCGCTCGGAGCGCTCGGCCCGTCTCGAGAAGGTCGGAATCGCGCACGGGTGACTCGCCCGAGCTCTCGACAGCGTATCGGAGCGAGACCGCTCGGAAAGCGAGTCTTTCTTCGCCCATTCGCAAGCAATACTCGTGCATCACGAACGTGGCGACTTGCGTGCCATCCGCGACGTTCGACCCCCGCTCGCTCGCTCCGCGACGGCTCTTCCGGGTTTCTCTCCGGAGCCCGGCTGCTTGTGTACGATTCGAGACGCGTGCGCGAGACGCCCACCACCAAGCCCGAGCGCGCCCGCCCTCGCGAGGCGGAGCGTCGTCCCGACCGCGTCAACCGCTACCGACTGAAGCACCCTATCGGCGAAGGCGGCATGGGCGTCGTCTGGGTCGCACACGACCCGCGGCTCGGGCGCGACGTCGCGCTCAAGATCATGGGCGGGGACGGCATCGGCACAGAGGCGCGCGCCCGGCTCGCGCGCGAGGCCCGATCGATGGCGCGCGTGAGCCACCCCAACGTCGTGCAGGTGTTCGACGCGGGCACCTTCGAGGGCACGGGCGGCGAGCCGCAGGTCTTCATCGCGATGGAGCTCGTCGACGGGGAAGATCTCTCGGCGCGGCTCAAGGCCCTGCATGCGACCGATCGCTGGCGCGCGGGGGCCGCTTGGGCGGAGCTGGTCGCGCTCTTCGTGGAGGCTGGCGAAGGGCTCGCCGCCGCGCACGCCTCCGGCTTGGTGCACCGCGATTTCAAGCCCGCGAACGTGCTCGTCGATCGTGAGGGCCGCGTCCGCGTGGGCGACTTCGGGCTCTCCCGCGGCGACGTGGACGACGATCGGCACGAGCTGGTGGACGGGCTCTCGACGAACCTCGGGGAGACCGCGGCGGACGGTGGTCCGATCGCACGCGTGCACCAGCCGGTGAGCGATCGCCCCCGAGCCGACGATGGTCGCGCGTTCGAGGACGACGCGCACGCGAGCGACGAGGCGATGACGAAGACGGGCACGGTGCTCGGGACGCCGGGCTACATCGCGCCCGAGCTCTTCCGCGGCGAGCGCGCGGACGCCAAGAGCGATCAGTGGGCGTTCTGCGTGTCGCTGTGGGAAGCGCTCCACGGACAGCGGCCGATCCGCGCGGCGTCGTTTCCGGAGCTCGCGCTCGCCACCGTCGAAGGTCGCTACGAAGAACCGCCGCCGAAGCCACCCGTTCCGTCGCGGTTGCGCGCGATCCTGCGCCGCGGGCTCGACGTCGATCCGCCCCGCCGCTTCGAGAACATGCGCGCGCTCGTCGACGCGCTGCGCGACGAGCTCGAGCGACCGCGACGACGTCGACGGCGGCTCCGGCTCTTCGCCGCGCTGGGCGCCGCGCTCGTCGTCGGCGTCGGCTCGGTCGTGCTGTGGACGTCCCGCGAGGTCGCGCCGTGCGCGGACGCAGGTGCGCCGGTCGACGAGGTGTGGAGCGCGACGCGTCGGGCGCGGCTGGAGGCCCACGCGCGCGCGTTGCCGGTGCCCTTCGCGGAGCGGCTCGCGGAGGACGCGGTGCGCGCTGCGGATCGGTACGCGAGCGAGCTCGCCTCGAGCTACCGCGGAGCGTGCGAGGCGACGTTCGTGCGCGAGACGCAGAGCCAGACGCTGCTCGACCGTCGGGTGGCGTGCCTCGATCGCCGCCGCGCGGAGCTCGACGCGTTCGCGGCGGAGCTCGCGGACGCCGACGCGGACGCGGTCGAGCGTCTGACCCGCGCGCTGCAGCTCTACCCGACCTTCGCAGCCTGCGCGGATGCGTCGGCGCTTCTCGCGGGCGTCGACCCGCCCCCGAGCGCACTGGTGGACGCCGTCGATCGCGCGCACCTCACGATCGCCTCCGCGCGCGCGGCGATCGCTTCCGGCGAGCTCACCGAGGCGCTGCGACGCGCCGAGGTCGCGCGGCGGGAGGCCGATGGCATCGACTACGCGCCGCTCCGAGTCGACGCCCGCCTCGCACTGGGCCAAGCCCTCGCGGCCGCCGGCCGCTTCGACGACGCGTCACTCGAGCTGCGCGCAGCGTTCTACGGCTCGCTCGGGATCGGCGATCGCGACCGCCGTGTGGAGGCCGCGACCGCGTTGGTCGACGTCGACGGCGTGCGTCGCACGCGCTCGGAGCTCGGCGACGTGTGGGCCGAGATCGCGGAAGGCACGCTCGCGAGCTTCGAAGAGGAACGCCCGGTGTTCCAATCGCGCCTCGAGAACGTGCTCGCGGAGCTTCGAAGCGCGCAGGGCAAACGCGACGAGGCCCTCACCCACGCCGCCCGCGCGGTGGAGCTCGTCGAGCGAGCGCGCGGCGCCGAGGATCTCGCGCTGCTCGAGCCGCTGCGACAGCTCGGTGACGTGCGCGCGCGTCTGCGCGACTTCGTGGGCGCGATCGAGCCTCTCGAGCGCGCTCGCCGGCTCGCGTCGACGTTGCCGGACGCACACCCCGAGCGGCTCGCGATCGACGCGCGGATCTCGGCCGCGATGGTGGGCGCAGGGCGAAGCGACGAGGCGCTGCCGATCGCGCGGCGCGCACGCGACCTGGCGATCGAGAGCTTGCCCGAGGCGCACCCGGTGCTCGCGTTCGTGCGATTGAAGTACGCGGACGCGCTCGTCCACTCGGGCGAGGTCGAGGAGGCGCTGCCCGAGTATGCCGCCGCGCTCGACGCGACGGTCGCCGCGTACGGTGCCGAGCACACGGAGGTCGCGCGCGCGCTGCTGAACTTGGCCGGCGCAGAAGCGCGGGCAGGACGCGCCGACGAAGCGATCGCGCGTTGGCGCGAAGCGCTCGCGATGCGCGAGCGGCTGCTCGGCCCGAACCACCCGGACCTCGCGATCATCCTGCAGAACGTGGGCAGCGTGGAGACCGAGCGAGGGCGTGCGCGCGAGGCCCTCGGCGTGCTCGAACGCGCGTGGCGCATCCGGCACGAGTCGCCCGCGAGCCCGCTCGCGCGCGCCGACCTCGACTACTGGTACGGG
>JALOQC010000470.1 GCA_025453555.1 Myxococcota bacterium
CAGATCCGTGAGCAGCTCCGCCCAGGTCTGCGCGACGTCGTCGACCTTCTCGAAGCCGCGCTCGATCGTGCGCTCGACCGCGTGCCGCGCCTCGAGCCCCACCTCGTTCGCGCCGTCCTCGCCCTTGTTCAGCCACGCGCGGAGCACCGCCATGCGCATGCCGATGGCTTCGCCTTCCGTCGCGCGCCACATGCGGAGCACCCGCGCGCCGCCCTCGAGTCGCTTGCCGGTGTCGGCGATCGCCTCGTCGATGCCGCGCTCGAGCTCGCCCACGAGCGACTCGAGCAGGCGCAGCACCACCGGGTGCTTCTTCAAGCGCGTCACCACGCCCGGCGTCTCCTCCGAGTAGTCCGACGGCAGCCCGGGGAGGTGCTGCTTGCGCAGCTTCGACGCCCACTTCTCGTAGGTCATCACCGGCACGCCCTCGACGCCGAGCGCCGGGAGCACGCGGCCGATGTAGCGCACGAGCGCGTCGTTGAAGACGACGACGAGCATCTTGTCCGCGCGGAAGCGCTTCGGATCCTGGAACGCGAGGTACGCGAGGCGGTGCAGACCGATCGTCGTCTTGCCGCTGCCCGCGCCGCCCTGGATCACGACCAGACCGCTGGTCGGCTTCGTGATCAAGTCGAATTGACGCGGATCGATCAGCGCGGTGATCTCGGAGAGGCTCTTGTCCTCGCGCTCTTCGAGATCGTCTCCGGCGCCGAGCTTGCCGTTCGACTTCTTGCCCCGGTCGGCGGGGTCAGCCGCCGACTTCTTCGGCGCGTGATGCGACTCCGGCCGCATCGCCTGCCCCTGGCCGCCCGCGAGCCGCACCGCGCTCTGTCCCGCGCGACGCCACGAGCCGTCCGTCTTCTTCACGAAGACGCCCTGCGGGCTACCGATGCGACGCAGGCGCGCTTGGCCGATCGTCAGCGCACGGCGGACCATCACCTCGCCTTCGACGTCGCGGTCGCCGAAGGTCTCCTCGTAGTCGTCCCCCTCGTCGTAGCGGTAGTAGATCCGGCTCACCGGCGCGTCGCGCCAGTCGACGATGCGGACGTTGGTCTTGGCGTCGAGGAAGGTGCTGCGCCCGATGAGCACCTCGCGCAGCTTGTCGTTCTCTTCGAGCACGAGCCGCCCGAAGTAGGGCGCGGAGGGATCGACGGTGCCCTCTTGGACCGCGGCGCGACGTGCGGCCACTCCCTGCAGGCGCTCCATCTCTTCGATGAGCGGCGGGATGTCCTCCAGGCGCGCGGTGCGGATCTGATCGCGGAGCGCGAGGAGCTCTGCGTCGTAGTCGACGAGCTGGCCACGCTTGATGCCGCGCGTCTGCGAGATCGTCCGGATCACGCGCGCGAGGACCTTCTCCTCCTCGCCGACGATCCGCTCCATCTCGTCATCCCTCTCGGCGACGGGCGAATCGCCCGAGGTCGCCGAGGTCGCGATGCGATCCGCCATGACCACGCTCCGTTTCCCACGCTCGCGGCACCGCCGCGAAAAGCGCATCGGGATAGCAGGTTTCATCGGGGGAGCCAGGCTCGACGCGGAACCCTCACCGACGTGGTCGACAACCGCCGTTGGGAAGCCGATTTGGGTCGGGTGAGCCGCGGCACGTCAGCGTCGCGCCCCGCGACCGGCGGGCTACCGGAGCGCTGGCGTTCCCGGAACGACCCGCTTCAGGTAGGGTTCGTCCGCCATGAGCGACGACGACCTCCGCCTCGGCGGCGCACCTCCCCTCGTGCCCGGCCCCTCGCTCGAAGCCGAAGAACGCGCGATGCGAGGGGGTCGTGGACCCCTCTTCGCGGGCCTGGGCGCCCTCGCGCTCCTGTTGATCGGTGGCCTCGCGTTCCTCGTGCTCGGCTCGGACGACCTCGAGCCGTACCGCACGTTGGGGCGCAACGTGAACGGCATCCAAGCGGAGCACTTCGACGCCTTCTGGGGATGCGCGTTTCAAGCCGACGAACGCATCGGCAGCAACGAAGATCTCCAACGCGAGATCCACGAACGCGCCGCGAACGGTGGTCCGCGTTTCGCGTCGCACGTCCGCGGTCAGTGTCTGTCGAAGCTCACCGAGATGGAGCCGCGGCTGCGCGCGCTGATCCCGCCGACCGAGCTCGCGGACGAGGTGCAGGCGCTGATCACCGCGACCGGAGCGCTCCGCAGCGCGTGGTCGGACTACCTCGCGCACTTGGAAGTTCTCGACACCTACGACGAAGAAGCCGCGGCGACCCTGGTCTCCCGGATCGCGCGCGGCTGGTTCGACTTCGAGCGTGCGCAGGCGGCGATCGACACCGCCGTCCGCACGCGTCTCACGGAAGGCTGAGGGCAGGCCCGTTTCGGGTCGCTCAGCATCCGCACGAGGTCACTCGAAGGGGACGAGGTCGGCCATCTGCGTGTCGGTCGCGCGCGGCGTCGACACGAAGCGCAGCGTGCCGAGCAGCTCTTGCAGGTGCGCTTCGCCGCGGAAGCTCCACACCTGGTAGACGCAGCGCTGGCCGGGCACCGCGATCGTCGCGCTCGCCACGCCTTCTTCTTCGCTCACGTCCGCCGCGCTTCCGTCGGCAAACGCCGGGCTCGGGGTCTCCATCATCTCGTCGACGCCCATCGCGGTGCCCGCGATGCCGAAGCTGCCACGCCCGCAGCTCTCGCACGGCTCGCCGTCTTCGGTCACGCCGGGCGCTCCCGCCTGGTCGAACTCCACCATCCAGCCGCCGTCGAGCTGCGTCGCACGCGCGCTCGCGGCGACCTCGGGCGCGAGCGGCGCGCACCAGCCGCGGTTCTCCGCGCCGGCCCACGCGGTCGCGACGATCGGGGCGTCGCTCGCGGAGAGCGTCGCGGTGCTCCAGGGTGCTTGCGGGAGGCTCGCGAGCGCGTCGGCTTCGAAGCGCGGCAGCTCGGCCTCGGGCGCCTCGCGCTCGAGCACGGTGGGCGTCGTCATCGCGAGCTCGCCCCCGACGCTCGGCGTGGTCGTGCTCGCGCTCGTGGTCGCGCTCGTGTTGGAGCAACCCACACCCGCGGCCATGCACGCCGCGAGGATCAGCTTCGTCGCCTTCATGTCTGCCTCCCGATCCGTCGCCGCAGCGACTCGTTCGCCGCTTCGCCCGCGGCCCGGATCACGCTCGGCTCGCCCGCCTCGCCGCTCCGTGAGCCCGGCATAACCGGGAGCGGATCGCGCGGTCCAAAAAGCTGCAGACCGAGGACCGAACGATCCGCGTCGAAGTCTCGCCCCACGGCTCGGCGGTGGTATGCAGGGCGCCGTCCATGCACGCGCCCTCCCTCCGGTCACGCGCTCGCGTCCTCGCCACGTGCGGCGCGCTCGCCTTCGCGTCGATGCTCGTGCCGCAGCTCGCACGCGCAGACGCGCCCACGTTGGCCTCGGACGGCGTCCTCCTCGGCGGCCTCGAAGGCGAGCTGCGGATCGGCGGGCTCTCGATCGGCGAGCCCTGGCGCCTCGAGGTCGACGGTCGCGAGCGCGCGCGGGGCGTGGCCGAGTCGAGCGAGCTCACGCAGTCGATCACGATCGGCAGCGGCACCCACCGCGCGACCCTCGTGCACGGCGATCACACCGTCCGCGCCGAGCTGCGCGCGATCCCGAGCTGGCTCGCGCTGCTCCCTCCGATCGTCGCGATCGCGCTCGCGCTGATCCTGCGCCAGGTGTTGCTCGCGCTCTTCGCGGGCGTGTTCGTGGGCGCGTTGCTCACGAACGGCTACGACCCGATCGCGGCGTTCGTGCGTTCGATCGACACCTACGCGATCGGCGCCGCCGCGGACTCCGATCACGCGTCGATCCTGATCTTCAGCTTGATGCTCGGCGGCATGATCGGCGTGATCACACGCGCGGGCGGCGCGGCCGGGCTCGCGGCCACCGTCACGAAACGCGCGACCAACAGCATGCGCGGACAGCTCGCCGCGTGGGCACTCGGGCTGCTCATCTTCTTCGACGACTACGCCAACTCGCTGATCGTCGGCTCCTCGATGCGTCCGATCAGCGACCGCCTCCGCGTCAGTCGCGAGAAGCTCTCGTTCCTCGTGGACGCCACGAGCGCGCCCGTCGCGAGCCTCGCGCTCGTCTCGTCGTGGATCGGCGTGGAGGTCGGCTACATCGGCGAAGAGCTCGACGCGGCGAACGTCGCGATGGATCCCTACGTCGCGTTCCTCGAGACGTTGCCCTACCGCTTCTACCCTTGGCTGATGCTCTTCTTCGTGCTGCTGATCGTGATCACGCGGCGCGACTTCGGGCCGATGCTCAAAGCGGAGCGGCGCGCGCGAGAGACGGGCGAGGTGTCGCGTCCCGGCGCGCGTCCCGCGTCCGACTTCGCCGAAGCGCTCCCCGACGTGCCGCCGCGCGTCTCCGTCGCGATCCTGCCCATCGTCGCCACCGTGCTCGTCGCGATCGGCGGCATGGTCGTGACCGGCCGCGCCTCCGTGCTCGCCGAAGGCGGCGAGCCCACCCTCCGCGCGATCTTCGGCAGCGCCAACAGCTACCACGCGCTGCTCTGGGCGAGCGCGGTCGGTGGCGTGGTCGCGATCGCGACCGCGATGGCGACGCGCGCGATGAAGCTCGACGCCGCGCTCGACGCGTGGACCGACGGCCTCAAGTCGATGCTGCTCGCGTGCGTGATCCTCGTGATGGCGTGGTCGCTCGGCGCGCTCTGCAAGGAGCTGCACACCGCGCACGTCGTCGTCTCGCTCGTGGGCGACAGCATGCCGGTCGGTCTCCTCGGCACCGTGGTGTTCCTCGTGGCGGCCGCGATCAGCTTCGCCACCGGCACCTCGTGGGGGACCATGGCGATCCTCTTCCCGCTCGTGGTGCCGCTCGCGGTCCAGCTCGCCCCCGGCGACACCCACGCGCTCCTCGGCGCGATCTCGTCGATCCTCGCCGGCGCGGTCTTCGGCGATCACTGCTCGCCGATCTCCGACACCACGATCATGAGCTCGATGGCGTCGAGCTGCGATCACGTCGACCACGTGCGCACCCAGCTCCCGTACGCGCTCCTCGTCGGCACGGTGTGCCCTTCGTCGGCAAGAAGGTCCCCGATCACGACCCGAGGTGAGAGTTTCAGTCCGCGACGCGGAAGAAGCTGACCACGACCGCCTTCGTGTACGGCGCCTCGTGCTCCAGCTCCACGTCGATCGCGCCGCCGTAGCGACGCACCGCCGCTGCGACGAGCCCGAGCCCACGATCGACGCGGCGATCGAAGAGCACCTCCGGATCGAGCGCCTCCGGGCTCGAGTCGAGCACCCGCAGTCGCACCGTCTCGTCGCCCGTCGGCTCGAGCTCCAGCTCCACGCGCACCGCGACGTGCCGAGGCGGCGCGGCGCGACCGACCGCGAGGATCGCGTTGCGCACGACGTTCTTGAGCACGAGCACGAGGTCCACGCGGAAGACCTCCACCACCACGTCGTCCGGCGCGCGCACCTCGAGGCCTTCGAGCT
>JALOQC010000471.1 GCA_025453555.1 Myxococcota bacterium
CTTCCCCTGCTTGCCCATCAGCTCGCCCTTGGAGATGTAGCGGCGGAGGTTCTGACGGATCTTGCCCCGCACGATCGCGCGGAAGCGGTTGTGATCCTGGTCGATCTTCAGCGACACGCCGGCAGTCTATCAGAGCGGGTCGCGAGGGGTTGCGGAGTCCTCTGCCGGCCCGCGTCGGCAGTCAGGCCGTCGACGGGCTCGTGAGGCGACTCACCCGCCCGCGATCCAGGCGTGCACCGTCGCCTCGTCGACGCCGGCGATCTCCACCACCTTGTCGCGGCTTCGCTCGCCCTGGACCAGCCGCACCGCGCCCTTCGGCACCCCGAGGGCCTTCGCGAGCAGCCGCACGAGCGCGTCGTTGGCCGCACCTTCCACCGGCGGCGCGGTGAGCGCGACCTTCAACGCGCCGTCGTGCACACCCACGATCGCGTCACGGCTCGCACGCGGTGCGACGCGGATCGGGACCCGAACTCCGTCTGCGGTGACGCGCAGGTCGAGGCCGCTCATCGCATGCCTCTCGGCGCACTCCAGTCCAGGCCCGCCACCGCGCGTTCATCGTCCGGACACCGTGCGACCATCACCTCGTCACCGAGCCGCGACGTCCCGAACACGTAGCAAACGTCGAAGAAATCGGGCTCGCCCGCAGGATCGGAATCGGTCATAACGAGCGTCGACATGGGCGCATTCGTACCGGGGGACATCCTGGTCGATCGGTATCGCGTGGAGCGACACCTGGGGAAAGGTACGACCAGCGACGTCTATCTCGCGCTGGATTTCGTCACCGAGGAACAGGTCGCGCTCAAGCATCTCCGCATCACGGGCGAGCGCGCGACCGCTCGCTTCATGCGGGAAGCCGCGACCCTCGCGAAGCTCCAGCATCGGTCGATCGTTCGCGTCCACGGGCATCACGACGATCCGCCGCTCCTGGTGATGGAGCTGCTCGTCGGACGCACCCTCGCCGCGCAGCTCGCGGCTGGCGATCCCCCGGGACGCTACGAGACGCGCGCGATCGGGCGCTCCATCGCGAGCGCGCTCGTGCAGGTCCACGCAGCCGGTCTCGTGCATCGCGACGTGAAGCCCTCGAACGTGCTGCTCGCGCGCGATCGCATCGTGCTCTTCGACTTCGGCCTCGTGACGGGCGGCGCGGTCCTCACCTCGCCTGGCCAGCTCCTCGGCACCCTCGCCTACCTCGCGCCCGAGGTCTTCCTCGGAAAGCCCGCCACGAGCGCGACCGACATCTACGCGCTCGGCTGCATCCTCCACGAGCTCTTGCTCGGTACCCCGCCCGAGACCTTCTCGCTCCGCGCGCCGCTGCGCGAGAAAGCCGAGCGCGCGGTGCAGGAGGGTCGCCCCGAGCTGCCGCCCACCCGCGATCCCGAGCTCGCGACGCTCGTCGCGGAGTGCCTCGATCCCGATCCCGATCAGCGCCCAACCGCCAAGCGCATCTTCACCAAGCTCTCCGAGTCGACGCTGATCCGCGCGCACGGCTGATCGCGGATTCGAGGGTTCCGTCGGCGACGCTCACGTGCGGTTGGGTCGCTGGTGGCACCGACGAACGTCGTTCAGAGCGTGAGCGCGAGGCTCTCCGCCGCGCCGGGGCCGATCGCGGTCACGAAGCGCGCGTCGTCGCCTTCGAGGGTCGCGCTGGCTTCGCGCGCGGGGATGACGCGTAGCAGCGTCGACTCGTCGGCGTAGAGCGCGAAGGCGCGCGTGTCGCCCGCGGCGCGCAGGGTCGTGCCTTCGCGGGTCGGCGTCGCGGGGCGCGCGACGCCCGGCGTGGGCGGCGGAAGCGCAGGGCTCACGTAGGTCTCCTCGCGCAGCATCGTGGTGAGGCCGAGGCGGTCTTCGGTGAGCGCGCGCGCGCGGAAGTAGATGTTGCCCGCCATGCCCGGGGCCTCGCGCGTGAGGCGAATCTGCGTCGCCATCTCGTCGAGCGTCCACGCTTCCGTGCTTCCGAGGCGCGTGGCGTCGTTGGCCGCGAAGAGCACGCGACCGTCGGTGCCGTCCGCGAAGGCGCCCCACCACTGCACGAGCGCGCCGTAGGCCTGCGCGGTCTGGGTGGAGGGCCAGTAGAGCTGCGGCGCGAGCCAATCGACGCTGCCCGCGTCCCACCACGCGTGCGCGTCCGCGTAGATGGCCGCGTATGCGTCGAGACCGCGGATGCCTTCCGGCATGCCGGGGCGGTGGATGCCGAAGGGGCTGATGCCGAAGCGCGCGCTCGGGCGCACTTCGTCGACGAGCGCGCCCACGCGCGCGACCAAGCGGTTCACGTTGTCGCGCCGCCAGTCGCCGCGCTCGAGCGTGCCGCCGGACGACTGATACGCGGCGTAGGTCGCGTCGTCGGGATACGGCGTGGTGCCGTCGGGGTACGGGTAGAAGTAGTCGTCGAAGACGAGGCCGTCGACGTCGTAGTCCTCGAGCAGCTCGCGCAACACCGCGACCACGTGGTCCTGCACTTCGGGCGCGCCGGGATCCATCCAGAGGCTCGCGCCGTAGGCGTGCGCGTGCTCGGGGAAGCGCCGCGAGGCGTGGCCTTCGGCTGCGGTGGTCATCCGGCTCGCGAGCGCGCGGTAGGGGTTGACCCACGCGTGCAGCTCGAGCCCGCGTTCGCGCGCGGCGCCGATCGCGTAGGCGAGCGGATCGTAGCCGGGGTCGCGGCCCATGGTGCCGGTGAGGAAGCGGCTCCACGGCTCGAGCGACGAGCGGTAGAGCGCGTCGCCTTCGGGGCGCACCTGGAGGAAGACCGCGTTGAAGCCCGCGCCCTCGAGGAGATCGAAGAGCGCGTCGAGCTCGGCGCGCTGCGCGTCCGCGGAGAGCCCACTGCGGCTGGGCCAGTCGAGGTTGTAGACGGTCGTGAGCCAGACCGCGCGCAGCTCGCGTTCGTGCGCGACCTCGACGCCTGGGGGGCCGGCGTCCTCCGTGGGCACGAATGCGTCCTCGGGCGGCTCCGCGGCGTCGAGCGTGGCGTCCGCCGGGACACGGTGCGCGTCGAGCGGGGTCGCCGCGTCCGGGGTCGCGCCGTTCGACGAACAAGCACCGAGCGACGAGCAAGCGAAGAGCGTGAGGAAGACGACGGAGAACGAACGCATCGTGGGCCTCCGGAGCACCCGACGTGCCGCCGCGAGAAGGCCCAAAACTACAGCAATTTCGGGGAGTGCGCACTGGAGTCCGCGGGCGCGGGGGCACGGTGATGCGTGTCCGCGCGCGAAGGCTCTCGCTCGCGGTCGAAGGACGGGCCGGCGTGGGCGCGTCGCGGCGCTTCATCGAGCGCGTCGCGTTCACACGTCGCGCTCACCGCTCATCGCGTCGGGGCCGCGCTCGAGAGCGTCGGCTCGGGCGGCCGCGGAGGCACGAGTGAGAGCTCGGTGCCCGTCATGAAGCGGTGCAGCGCCTCGCGCAGCGGCTGGTTCGAGAGGCTCTGCAGGTGCGTCATGCCTTCGAGCGACATCAGCTCGCAGTGATCGCCGCACGCGCGCGCGAGCGCGGTCGCGTGGCCGTACGCCACCACCTCGTCCGCGCGGCTGTGCACGAGCAGGAAGCGTCCCTCTGCGCGACCGATGGTGTCGAGCGGCGACGCCGCGAACGCGTCGAAGCCACCCGCTTCGCCGGTCGCGCGAATCATCACGCGACGCCACTCGTGCGGCACCAGGAATGCGAAGCGATCGAGGCCTTCCGCGAAGCGGTGCGAGAGGATCCATTCGGCCTCCGCGAAGCACGCGACGGTCACGATGCGGGTGAAGCGTGGATCGACGCTGGCGGCTTGGATCGCGATCGCGCCGCTGTAGCTCGGTCCGTAGATTCCGACCTCGCCGAGGTCGTATCCAGCCGCCTCCATCGCGTCGAGGACGGCGGAGAGGTCGTGCCGCTCCTTCACGCCGTAGGTCAGCGGTAGCTCGCTGGAGCGGCCGTGTCCGCGCAGGTCGGCGAGGATCGCGCCGGTCCCGCGCGTGGCGAAGCGACGACCGAGGCCGCCCATCGACGCCTTGTGATCGCTGATGCCGTGCAGCACGAGCACCCAATCGACCGAGCCCTCCGGCTTCGCGATCTCGGGCTCCATCACCCACACGTCGATCACGGCGTCGCCGCTCGGTACGCGGAGGTGTGCGTCGACGTCGTCGGGGATCTCCTGCACGTCGACGATGCGCGGCGCGACGAGCTCGCGCGCGAGCGGCACGCTGAGCACGAAGAACGTCACGCCGCCGACGAGGACCGTCGTCGCGAAGAGAGCGGCGAGGACTTGAAACACCCGGAGCACGTAGCCCCGCGTCATGGCGGGTACACGGAGGCCTCGCAAGCGGCCGATCTTCGGGCAGGTTCGACCGACGTTCGGTCGACGCCCACGATCACTCGAGCTCGATGTCGTCGAAGCTCTCGAGGTCCATCGTGTTCCGCGCGGGCGGCATCTCGCTGCGCAGCTCGGTGAAGCTCGCGCGCTTGGGCGTGCCGAGCGCCTCCGCGCACACTTCGACGAGCGCGACCGCGCGCATCGCGATCACGTCGATCGCGGAGGGATCGTTGGAGTCGGGGAAGACGCCGCGATCGACGAACGCGGCCGCGGCGCCCGCTTCGAGGAACGCGGGCGCGTTCTCGACGTCGATGCCTCCCGCGACCACGAGGGGCACGTCGGGGAAGCTGCGCAAGAGCCGCCGGAAATGCTCGACCCCGCGATCGAAGGTGCCGATCGGGTGGATCGCGACGAGGTCGGCGCCGGCGCGGAGCGCGCGGTGGACCTCGGTCGGCGTGAAGGCGCCCGCGATCGTGACGAGCCCGCGGTTCTTCGCGGTCGCGATGATCTCGTCGTCGACGATCGGCGAGACGAGGAAGCCCGCACCCGCCGCGACCGCGATCGAGACTTGTTCCGGCTGCACCACGCCGGTGATGCCGACGGTGAGGTTCGCGTCGTCGAGGTCGGACACGATCTCGGTGACGTTGCCGAGCGTGACCGGGATGCCGAGCAGCTCGATGCCGCCCTTCGAGATGGCCATCTCGCGGAGGAGGGCGAGGGTCGACGACATGCGCGGCGAGGATCGCGCGACGCCGACGCGCGGTCAACGAATGGCAGCGGGTCGCGACGACGTGGACGGGATGGTCGCGGGGACCGTGGACAGCGTGGGGCGGTGGCGTGCGACGGAAACGAAGCGGGCGCTCGCTGCCGAAGCAGGAGCGCCCACGTTGTCGTTCGGTCGGTGTCGTTCGGTCGGTGTCGTTCGGTCGGTGTCGATCGTCTCGCGTCGATCAGCGGCGACGACGCCGCGTGACCACGAGTGCGAAGCCGAGCGCCGAGAGCGCGAGCGGGAGGACCGGCGCCGACGAGCCCGCGCCCGCCGCCACGCAGCCGCAGCCGTCGTCGCCGCGACGCGGCGGGATGCGACCCGCGTCCGGGGTGCCCGCGTCCGTGCCCGCATCCGTTCCCGCGTCCGGCTCTTCCTCCATGCCCGCATCCGAATCCGGCATGATCGACATGTTCGGCACGCACTCGCCCATCCGGCAGGTCTCGCCGGTCGGGCAGACCGCGCCCTCGCAAGCGTCGACGCAGCCACGGCTCGCGACGCAGGTGGAGCCCGCCTCGCAGGTCACGCCCACACACTCGGTCGGCACGCAGAGCCCCTCCGAGTTGCAGAGCTGACCCGAGTCGCACGAGTTGCCGGGCAAGTTGCAGCGCGGCACACACTCGCCCTCGCTGCAGACGCTGCACTCGGGATCGCACGACAGGTCCGCGCAGAGGTCGAGGCAGCGCCCCGCACGGCAGTCCTGACCGGCCGGGCAGGTCACGCCGTCGCACGCGTCCACGCACGCGCCGCCGCGGCAACGCTGGCCGGGCGGGCACTCCACGCCGTCGCAGCCGGGCTCGATGCAGCGCCCTGCTTCGGAGCAGACGAGGCCTTCGGGGCAGCCGCCCTCGAAGCAGACGTCGACGCAGGTGCCTCGATCGCAGACCGCGGTCGCGCTGCCGCAGATGCCTTCGCCCTCGTCCGTGTAGCCGTCGCAGTCGTTGTCGAGCGCGTCGCAGCGCTCGTCGCTCGCAGGCACGACCGGCTCGCAGGAGGTGCCCATGCCGACGCACTGGGTGACGCCCTCCGCGCAGACACCCATCTGCTCGGTGTCGCACGCCTCGCCCGCTTCGGGGCAGAGCACGGTGCCGCTGCGGATCTGGAAGCGCCACACACCGGGCTCGCCGACGTTGGACATCGTGCAGAGGCGGTTCGCGATGCCCGCGCTGCGCGAGCCCGTGATCGCCACGAAGTCACGTGTGTTGCCGGCGTCGAAGCCAGCCTGCGCGGGCGTGCCGCCGAAACCGTTCGTGCCGCCCGACGCGTCGCCGGTCTCCCACTCGCAGCGGTTGTAGCGGAACTCGACGTCGAAGTCGGTCGCCCCGCCACCACAGCTCGGCACGGCGGTGAGGATGAGCTGCAGGTTCACGCGCAGATCGTTGTTGCAGCTGAAGTACCCGCCGTTGTGCCAAGTGACGATCAAACGCTGATTCACGTCATCGAGATCCCACCACACGGAGTTCTCTCCACCCGAGCACGTGCCGGTCGACTCCGTGGTGCAGATCGTCGTGCCGGGCGGCTGGCGGGTGTCGATGTCGGCCCAGAAGGGCGCGATCATGGGGCGGTTCGCGACCGGGAACGCGGCAGGCGTGAAGGTGCTGAGCGCGCCGCTGAACGTGATGTTCCCGTTGGTGTTCACGAACACGCGTGTGTGCGTCATGTCGAAGAAACGCAGCCCCGACGGGAAGGCGGACGTCAGATCGATGGACGGCGAGGATCCGTCGTCGTTTCGATGAAGGCAGTTCTCTCCGTACCCACGTTCGCCGCCGAGGCCGGTGAGCAGAGGAGCCTGCGCGCTCGCGACCGCAGACCAAAGGAACAAGGCTGAAAGAAGAACACTCGCGCGCACGGGAACCTCCAAGCGGATCACACGTCGATCACGAATCGATGACGCCGAGCGCGAGGTCGGTGCACCTCGAGACCGTCACTTTCGAGAAGTGTCGGCCCTCTTCGCTCGTTCGGCGACGTGGTCATCGCCTCCTCCACACACGAGCTACTCCCGAAGGAGCTCGTGCCCAGAGGACGCGACCCGGTCAGGTAGCACCCCGACCGGGAAGCGCCACCGAATCAGGGCATCAGGATGACGTCGTCGACGCCGAAGCCCTCACGCTGCGTGGTTGCGTTCGAGACGAACGACACGCGCACGCGCACCGCGCCCGAGCCCGCCGCGCCCGTGAGCGGGTGCGAGCCACGGACCCACACGCCCGCCGCGCCGCTGCGGCCATCCCAGAAGTCACCGGCCAGATCGTTGTACCAGTTGGAGCCGGTGCCGAAGAGACCGAGCTTCTCCCACGTCTCGCCGCCGTCGGTCGTGATCTCGACGAAGGCGTGGTCGTTGGTCGGTTCGGTGTCGTGGATGTACGAGAAGCTCAGCGTCGGGTCGGTCCCGAAGCCGCTGAAGTCGAAGCAGGGCGACACGAGGTAGCTCCGCTCGCTGGCGAGGTAGTCGGTGGTGAGCCCCGTGACCCACGCCCGGCTGCCCGAGTTCGCGTTCGTGATGAACGTGTCGGACGGAGTGCCCCACGCCCAGCTCGAGTTGGTGCCGGTGGTGACCCAGTCGCCCGCGCCCGACTCGAAGGTCTCGACGTAACGCGCGCCGATGGTGCGCGGCAGCGTCGAGTAGTCCGCGGTGTCGTTGCTCGCGTCGGCGTCACCGACCGCGCGCACGCTCGCCTCGAGGTTCATCGCCGCGCGGAGCTCGACCGTGTAGGCCTGGCCCGGGTCGATGCGCCGCGTGACGCGCGTGGTGGACATCGTTCCGTCGACGTTCGTGAGGAGGTCGAAGAACGAGACCGGCTGCGAGCCCTGGTTGCGCACCGTGACGAGCACGCCGTCGCAGAGGTTCGAGCTCGGCGCCAGCGAGACCGCGAGATCGGGCGCGCTCGGGAGGATGCGGACGTCGTCGAAGGCGAAGCCCTGACGCACACCGCCGCTGTCCGAGCCCATCCGCACACGAATGCGCACGTCGGACTGACCCGCCGTGCCGGTGAGCACGGTCGAAGCGACTCGCCACGCGGGGGACGAGTACGCCCAGCCGCGCTGAGTGGAGCTGCCGTTCCACGTGGCGTTGTACCAGTTGGTACCGCCGCCGATCGTGTTGCTGACCGTCCGCCACATGGTGCCGCCGTCGGTCGAGACCTCGACCCACACCGCCTCCCACGCGATCGACGTGCCCTCGAGCACGTACGCGATCGCGAGCTGGAGCTCGGGATCCCG